>NZ_JBWXSY010000007.1:0-2929 GCF_057782505.1 Pseudocitrobacter sp. CD920760 | reverse complement strand
TCTTCTTCTTTAATTTTAATTTCTTTAACAAATCTTGCACGATCGCCATTGAAAATGATCGCCGGGTTAATATAAAAAATGTATCTTTTTACAGATTTTGCGATCATTTTCTTTTCTAATAATTCTTTTAAACCTCTATAGTAGACAGCTTTTGAAATTGCTGACTCGTATTTTTCAGCTTCTTCTTTTGCTGTTTCGAAATTTAAATAAATTTCGTCACCGCCTATCTGTTTTTGATACAAACCCATAATTATGAAAAACAATTTAAATCCGGTTTGAGACAAATCAAAATAGAATTTGATTTGTCCTGTAAAAATTTTTAAAAATTCTTCCCTATCAACTTCTTGAATTTGTGATATTGTTGTTGTGAAAACCCCCTCTTCTGTTTCTACTTCTGAACCCCGATCAACAGTTAGTTTTTTCTTTTTAGTATCAATAGACATATTGAAAACAAACGGGTTCTTTTTATGTTCGATCTCACTATCGTTTTCAATATTAGTTTTTTCTTTGTGTAAAATTTCTACATTGTTTTTCTTTGTCATATACAAACCCTCTCTGTTTAAAAAATAACCGAAAAAATTCTCACTCGGTGAGACTCTTCTTCTCATTTTTTAACAGATTTTTGAGACTAGTCAAGAAAACACATTGGATTTATTCTCATTTTTTACAAAAAAAATGAGACAAAAAGTCACAATATCGAGACATTTAGTCACTGTAGAGAGAATTTTTTCTCTCCTGAGAGAATTTTTTTTCTCTATAGAGACTAGACATCCAGTGTTTATGCGGGTTACGAGACATATAAGAATATAAGAAATATAAGATCTAAGAGGCTTTGCTTAGCTCTGAGTAAAATTTTTATCGGCATTGTGATAACTGGGCTTCGCAATAGAAAACCAAAAACCATCTGGAAAACCATCCCAGTTACCCCGATTCCGGGGCCCTGCTTCGCAATATGGAGGATTTTGCTATAAAAACCGTCCTGGCCGGACGGGCCAACCCTTCAAAGCCATCAGGCGAAGCCTGACAGCTTTTCAGCGTTTTAATCGACGGACGGGAGGTGGACTTGCTACATCTGGAGGGGTGGAAATAGCCGCGATTTTTGCGGCTGTCTGCTGTTTACTGGCAATCTTGAAACGAAGCAATCTATCGCCCCCACGGGGCTTGGAGCTTGTTTCAACATCTGTAATGTCGTCAAATCCACCTTTGCTTTTTTTGTTCTTTCTACCGTAGCTTTGTTGTGATCTGATCGAGGCATGGCCCATGATTTTTGCTATTTCTTCTGTATCAAATTTTCCTGAGTTTTTTAATTCTGTTGCTTTTGCATGTCTAAAACTATATGCAGAAACATGATGTTTTTTTCGGGGCCATAGTTTTTTACTTATTTTTGTAATGTATCCGGAAAACGCTTTTGCACTTTCAGTTTTAACTTTTAAATCATAAGCACCAGGGTTTTTTTCAAAAATATCAATAATAGGTTTGTAATATTGAAGATTTTTTTCTGTGACTTTTACTGTAACTTCTCTAATTCTAATTCCTCTTTTTTGCTGATAATTAAGTTTAGAACCAACAATTTTAAATCTTAACTTATTATTTTTACTATCAAAATTTACTCTTATACCGGTTTCGATTTCGTCAGGTCTACATCCTGTTGCATATAATGCAATAAGGCCAGGGGCGCATTTTAGATTGTGCGATATCGCATAATCTAAAATACTCTCTCTAAAATCTTCGTTTAGTTTTTTTATATTTCTTTTTGAATTACCCATTTTTTACTCTTCTATTATTTCAAAAAATTCAGGTTTGAAATCTCTCATATTTTCTATAACTTTCAATGTTAAATAACAATCAATAGCAGAGTTATGTAATTCTAAATTAGAAGTTTCAATATTAAAATAATTCGCTGCATATTCAAGAGTTTTCCACTGATACCCTCCAAAGTACTCATTAAAATCACCATAGAGAAAAGCGAAATCTTTCATTACGCAATGAGATCTAAACTCTACATTGTCAAAATCATTATTTTCTTTATATTTATATTTCGCAAAATTTAGAGATCTATATATTGTTGATAAATCAAAATCTTCATTATATATAAATATTTGTTTGTTTTTATTTTCTTCGCTATTTATTATTTTTAAAAAATCTTCATATATAGAAATTATATTTCTACTATTTTTAATCATTTCGTTTGAAATATTATGAATTGATTCTGCTTTTTTAGAGATTTTCTGCACAGTTGGTTTGCATAATTCATTAATCAATATATTATTTTTTTCGTCAATTAATGAAAAGCTAACGACTTCACCTTGTAGATCTGTTGTTTCTGTGTCTAAAACGAAAAAACCATCTTTTGTAAGCTCTTGATATTTATCAATAATTATCTTGCTTCTTTCTCGTCTTTCATTATTTTCTTTTTTTAAGACATCATTAAAAATGCTAAAATCTTCAATTGTATAAATTTCTGTTTCTTCGCCGTTAATAATAACTTTTTCTTTTTCCATATTTCACCTCATTATTGTTTTTACCATTGTTAACATCAAAATCCGGAAATTTCAAAAATTCGCTTTGCTCAAATTTGAAATACCGTAAAACCCAAACCATCCCCCCATTATTTAAATTTTTCGCGTTGCTTCAAAATTCAAACAATGACCCCCGGTTGGGGGTGGCATAATTTCGGGTAATAAAAAACTTACCCTTCATAATGCCTTGTTGTTCCACCCCAAAATCGGGGTAGAAACAACAAAAGATAATATAGATATAACCGGGTTGAAATTAATGTCAATATCTCAAATGTGGAGAAAATGAGAATAAAAAAATCCCTTAGAAAATAGAATTTTTTTCTATTTTTTAAGGGATTTGGCCCGTCCGGCGAGGACGGTTTTAAGCATATTTTGAGCGAAGAATTTTTAAATTTTCTTCTTGTTGTTTT
>NZ_JBWXSY010000006.1:0-2985 GCF_057782505.1 Pseudocitrobacter sp. CD920760 | reverse complement strand
TATGAGCGAGTAGCGAAAACCGGCTTTTGCGTTTGCCAACTTTGAAAATATTTCGAAGAAATTTTTTCATTGGAAGGCAAAGCAAAAATTGATTTTTGAAATGCGAAGCATTGAAAAAATCAACATATACGCAAGGGGGAAAAAATGAATGACACAAAAGAAAAAATAAAAGTTTTTATAAGTGAATTATCAGAACAAGCCGAAAAAAATAATATTTCTTTATACGCAATAAAAGATAGATTTTTATTATCAATAAAAGAAAATATTTCTTTTGTTGATAATAAAGAAATAAGCGAAGAAACAAAAAAACAATATTATGATTTAGTAAAAGCAAATATAAAAAAACCGATTAATGAAGTTTTACTTTCTCAAAAATCGCGGGGAAGTTTCGACAAAACAAGATCGGCATATAAATTTGTTGTATATGATCAAATAAATATAATGCGATCAAAAATGGACGATTTACGCAAGGAGGCTAAAAAAAATCCTGAGAAAAAAGAATTTTATTATAACCAGCAACAAAAAATAATGGATCAGGTTTTTAATCTGTGTTTTAGATATAAAAACGAATACATAGATAAAAAAACAACATATAAAAAGGTGAGAGATTTAAATAATACAATTGGTATTGAAGAAGCAAAAGAAAGTAAAAAATACACAATGAAAAAAGCCGCAAGTAAAAATGAAGTTTTGGAAAAAATGAATAAAAACAAAAGGTTGTGGGCTAGGCATTCGCTGAGATTTTCGATTATATCAACTTTTGGATGTCGTCCCGCCGAATTAAATAATATATATTATTACATTGAAGGGGATCACATTATTGCCGAGATAGCAGGAAAAAAAGTCAATGAGGTTCGAGGTCAAAAAAGAAGAAAAATAGGTATTTTGATAGATAAAGAAGACATTTCCCACCAAGTAATAATAAATAATATTAAAAAAGGAAATAAAGTCTTAAAATCAACGCCAAGTGATTATAATTCTCTAAGAAAATATATTTTAAAAAATTTTGAAAATACTTCTTTATATTCTTATCGTCATATCGTTGCGAGTAAATTAAAAAACATATTAAGCGATCAAGAATTAGCCCGTTTTTTAGGTCATAGAAGCACAAACTCGGCAAAAAGTTATGGAAATAAAAGAACAGGTAAAAACTGGCTTAAACCTTCGGAAGATTACACTGCTGAGGCTTCAGATCCTGTTGTTGTTAAAACAAAAAGTTGTGATCATTTTAAAAAAGAAGAAGTAAAAAAAGATCATTCTATGGCAAAAAATTTAAAAAATTTCTTAAACAAAAAACCGTGAATTTTTAGACGGCTTGCCGTCTAAAAGTGAAGGGTTGACCAACCCCACAAAGTGGGGGCGGTAGTTGTTTTATTTTTCAACTGATTTTATTTCGTTGGTTTTTGTTTTTATATAGGATTGAACAAATGAAAGCCGATCACCGTTAAAAATGTAATCAGGATTAATAAAGTAGCAATTGCCGACCGTAGTTTCCGCAATAAAATTTTTGCTTATTAATTCTTTCATACCTCTGTAAAATGTAGCACGGGCAATTTTTACAATGCTTTGATCTACAAGGTCAAAAGCCATAAATATCTTATCGTTATCTTTGTTATCTTGAACAGTTCTATAAAGAATCTCAAAGACTTTTGTTCCTGCTGAACTAAGTTCAGTTAATGCTTTAACACCGTTAATATACAATTTTAAAAATTGGGTTTTATCAACCTCTTGATATCTAAAAAATCCAGCCCCTGCCAATCTTTCGCCTGTTTCTTCTGATACGACCATAAGCCGATCCTCTGTCTTGCCTTCTATTTTTCGCATACCTCCTTTTGAGTTATTACTTGCTACCATTAAAAAAGGGTTTTCTCTATATTTTGTTAAGCCTCTTCTTGATTTATTATCTTTTTTTTCTGTCATTTTATGATCCTCTTTATCTGTTTATAGTCTCTATTAATATATAAAATTTGATAAGTCAAGTATCAAAAACAAGTTTTTTATGATAGTTGCTGTATCAGTCAATGATAGTTGAAGTATCAAAAACAAGTAATAAATGATACTACAAGTTGCAGGATCTGAGACTTAAAATCTCAGATGTGAGACCAAGAATCCAGCAATAACAGGGCTTAAAGTTGTTTTTCTTCTTCATTCTTCTATAGGTGAATGAGCGAAGCTCGTTCACCTGGTTAAAATGTGGGGGAAACCCCCACACCCCCGAAATCTGAAAGATTTTTTTTTTAGTCCCTACGGGACAGCCGTTCCGGCCATGCTTTCGCACTTTACTTATGGTTTTATAAGGTTTGATAGTAAAACGGCTTAAAATGGCTTACAGGCGGTTTTATGGGGGGTGTTGTATAGTGCGATAGCAAAACCCCCCAATGATTGGGGGGTAGGGGGGGAAAGATTGAAAATTATTCCTGATTTTGTTTTTTTGCTTTGTAGTATCGATTAATAAAAAGTTTTTTATTCTCATAGAAAGCAGAAAAGCAAAAATATTTTTCTTCCAATGAAAAATATTTTTCATTTAAAAGTTGGAAAAAGTACAAAATAGATCGATCCTCCAGACTATTTAAAAAAGATTTATAATCATTATTTTTTTTATAAATTTCAATTTTTAATTGTATTTTTTTTGTATCTAATAAAACCATTGCAGAAAAAAAATCTTCTTTTATTTGGTCGTCTAGATCTTGATAAAAATTATCATGCATGTTTTTTTCTCCTTTTTTATTTTAATATATTTATATGTAAAACTTTTTATTAAAAAGTCAAAATATAAACGACGACCCGAAAAAAAATATAAAATTTTTTTTCTCTCGCCGTTGCCAATTAAAACCAAAACAGATCATTAATAATTGACAAAGCAAAAAATTATTTTATAAAAATAAAATAAGGGTTGATCATTATTGACCATTTAAAAAATGGTCAATAATGTAGCCGGAGGTAAAAAAGGGTCAAATTGAGCGAATGCGAATTTTGACAATTTTT
>NZ_JBWXSY010000005.1:0-4918 GCF_057782505.1 Pseudocitrobacter sp. CD920760 | reverse complement strand
ATCATCATCACCATCATCTAAGAAATCTTGTAAAAAGATGCCATAGTCAGGATCGTCAACAATACTAAATATAGATCCAATGTATTCGTCTTGAATGATCGACACCAAGTCTGCGCTTGGATCGCTGGCTTTTATTTTTTTTATTTTTTCACATATGGATGTTATCTCTTTTATGTATGCAATATACCCGGATTGACTTTTATTATACGCGACTAAGACATCATTTATTTCTTTTTTTAGAATAGATACCGCCTCATCTTCCCCCCCTATTGAGTATAATGATGGGAAGATTGTATATCTTAATGTTGCCCCCCTTTCATAAAACACTCCCATTGTGTCTACGCTTTTTGAGAAAAGTGTGTGTATTTCAACCACATCTATTCTCCCTGATGCTATTTCATCAATGAATTTATCTTCTCCAAATCGTAATTTGGTGTTTATTTTTCGCTCGATCGATGTTGTGAATGTGGCAAAATCATTAAAAGATAATGCCATTTCATTTGTCGCATTGTTGATATTTTCTATTATTGTGGATCGAGCACTGTCAATAACGCCCACTCTCCTCTCCCTCACCTTGTTCATCCACCAGGTTAAGGCTGCCGCAAAGATAGTTACACTTGTCGCAAGGTCGATGCCAATCTGAATCTTACTCCACCACATAAACAATTTTCCCTTATAGTTAGCTACCGCAGATTCAAAAAATACCCAAAGCTGAAAACTAATCAACACGATTTGAGACCAAAACAACCTATATCAGATAACAGCCTCTTTTGCAGGGTCCGTTTTTTTGCAGCTTCCATAGAATCTGGCATACTGAAAATACCCTTTAAGCCAGTACACACAGCGTCCCCTCTACGAGGTTCCGTCTGTGACTGGTTCAGGGGGCTCGCCGCCCCCCGAAACCCCCGGCATCCACTGCGAAAAATTCTCACAGTGGTGCGAATTTTTTCTCAGCGGAGCCTATGGAAAAGCGAACGAAAGAGATCAAAATCCGTATGACCGAGACTGAGCATCAGCGTCTGCTTGAACGGTGCGACCGTCTTCACCTTGCAGAGTGGTTGCGTCAGCTTGGTCTGGGAGAACAGACATCACGTAAACGGCCTGTTCCTGAGGTTGCGCCCGAACTGCTTCGACAGATCAGTGGTATGGGCAATAACCTGAACCAGATCGCTCGTCGACTGAATCAGTCCGATTCCCTGACGCCTTCTGAGCGTGTCTCACTGCTTTCCCTCCTGAACAGCCTCGACCGTCAGCTAGGGGAGTTACTGGAGCAGCACCGTGATCGTTAAAATCCATTCCCGTGGTGCAGGTTCTGGCAGTGGTCCGGTTGATTACCTGCTGGGAAAAGACCGTCAGCGAGAGCAGGCCACCGTATTACGGGGTGATCCTGACCGTGTATGCGAACTGATAGACAGCTGCGACTTTGCCCGTTCGTATACCTCTGGCGTGCTGTCTTTTCAGGAGCCGGATATTGCCGACTCTGAGAAATCCCGCCTGATGGACGAGTGGGAACAGACCCTGATGACGGGATTAGACCGTGACCAGTACAACTGTCTCTGGGTAGAGCACCGCGACAAGGGACGACTTGAGCTGAATTTTGTCATCCCGAACATCGAATTGCAGAGCGGAAAACGGCTACAACCCTACTTTGACCGCGCCGACCGCCCCAGAGTGAATGCGTGGCAGACCCTGACCAATGACCGCCTCGGATTACGTGATCCTAATGACCCCCTTAACCGCCGTCCGATGACGCAGGCCAGCGACTTACCCCGCGACAAACAGCAGGCCGCAGAGAAAATCACCGCCGGTCTGATGAACCTGATGCAGCAGGGTGAGATCCGCAGCCGGCAGGATGTGGTTAAGCAGCTGGAGAGCTACGGCCTGACTGTGGCGCGGGAAACCAAAAACAGTATCAGCATTGCCGATCCGGACGGCGGGAAAAATATCCGACTGAAAGGAATGATTTATGAGCGAGATTTTAAATTTGGCGAAGGGCTTCGAGGAGAAATCGAAGCAGCAGGCGCAGGATACCGCGCAGAGCGTGAAGCGCGAGTTCGAGAAGCTGGAAACGTCTATCTGCGAGGACTTGAAATCAAGCTCGCAGAGCATCAGCACCGCTATCCGCGAACAGAACGACCAACTGACGGGCATAGTCAGATATTCCCTCCTGAGCGCACTGGGCTGGATATTCCTGTTCGCCGCGCTGCTGATCATGATACTGGGCGGGATAATCTGGTATCAGGGAACGGTCATCACTTCCCGCCTGGACGAAATGGACAGCTACAGCCAGCAACTGGAGAGCCTGAAAGCCCAGAGCGGCGCGGGGGTAGCGATTTACAAGGACGAAAAGCAGAAGAACACCTACATGGTGGTACTGCCGAAGAAAGCGCATGGCACAGAGACATACACATCGACATCCGGAAACACCGTGTTGAAGTACACCGCGAAATAACCCCATCAGACACCACAGAAACGCCACAGCACGTTTTTATCACTGAGGACAGGCAAAACCATGACCGAAATGGAAAGGCAGCTTCTGAGCGCCTTAGAAAGCTTACAGACAAGCTACGAACAACAGCAGCAGGCGTGGCAGGACAGTTACAGCAACTTGCAACGCATGTTCGAGACTACCTCACAGGCGCTGGAGCGCAACGACAGGGTATGTCTGAACTTGAGCAATCAGCTGAACGGTTTGTACGAGCAGGTCGAACGCTTGAGCAGCGATCTGAGCCGATTAACACGCTCGTAAAGCAGCAGGAACGGCAGTTACAGCAGGAGAAGCAAGCAACCCCCTCACGAGGTTGGTCTAGGTAACGTCTGATGGTACAGAAAGCGGCTTTCCTGAGCGTGGTTGTTGGTGTACATTGTACTCTAAAATATACAGGAGACAGCCGTGAGTCACGCGATTGAGTTTATCGAGACAACGATGTTTACCCGTCAGATAAAGCAAATCGCCACGGATGATGAACTCAAAGAGCTCCAGAAAGAGCTTATCGAGTCACCGGACAAAGGTGACCTCATCCAGAAAACGGGCGGTCTGCGAAAGATCAGGATGGCGACGGGGAATCAGGGAAAAAGCGGCAGTGCGCGGGTGATTTACTTCCTTGCCACCGCTGAAGTGATTTATCTGGTGATGGCCTACCCTAAAAGCACCAAAGACAGCATCACAGACGCAGAGAAAGCCGAACTGAAGAAGCTGACCCAACGACTGAAAGACGAGGTGTAACATGAGTTTTTTTGACGAGCTGAAAGCCTCTCTGGAAGAGGCCGTTGAAATCAAAAACGGAACCAAAGCCCCCGCCCGTGTGACCCGCTACGAGCTGGCAGACGTCAGGGCTATCAGGGAAAACCTGAATATTACTCAGAGCGAAATGGCGAAAGTGCTGGGAACCAGCCTCGACACCATCAAGAGCTGGGAAACCGGACGCCGTAACCCGACCGGACTGGCCGCAAAAGTGCTGGCCACCATTCAGGCTAACCCGAAATTCTTTCATGAACTGGCGGCGCATTAAGCTGATGTGACAGAAGAAATTCGACAGGCGAGGCCGTTCGCGTGTAACTTTAACGGCAGCAGAAAAAACGAAGCCCCGGAAATCATGAGCTATCTTGGCGGATGAGCATGATTACCAGGGCCAGGTACGAAACCTTGAAAGGATATTAGCACATGAACCGTGCCAGACAACAGCCCGCCATAAGCGCAGGGCACATTGCGTAACGCAGCACTCGAACTTTTCAACGACCGCTTACCGCACAAACCGTACTTCTCGGATGATTTGCACTTTGGTGTTCGCATCGCAGGGAAAGAACGCGCCATTCTGGCGAAATACATCCAGTTCAACCAGCCTCACGCCATGTTCTGGCTGGGATTTGACGTTGACCGCATCGGCGCAGCTATCGACTGGAGCGACCGCAACGCTCCCGCGCCTACACTGACCATCACCAATCCAGAAAACGGACATGCGCACCTGCTTTACGCGCTGAAAACCTCGATACGCACCGCGCCAGACGGAAAAATGAAACCGTTACGCTATGCAGCTGCTGTAGAGAACGCGCTACGTAAAAAATTGGGCGCCGACACGGGCTATTCGGGGCTAATTTGCAAGAATCCGAACCACAGTCACTGGAAAATTGCCGTCTGGCAGCCTGCGCTCTACACGTTGGACTGGTTAGCTGACTCACTCGACCTGAACGCCGCGAACGACAAAGAAATTGTCGCTGATTATGGCTTAGGCCGTAACTGCACCCTGTTCGACAAAACCCGCAAGTGGGCATATCGTGCCATCCGTCAGGGCTGGCCTGAGTTCGACCAGTGGCTGCAAGCCTGTTACGAACGTGCCAGCGCCTATAATCTGCAATTTGCAGCTCCTTTAGATGAAAATGAGGTTAAATGGATTTCGAAAAGTGTTGCCAGATGGACTCATAGAAAAATCACAAAGGAATCATTTTCTGATTATGTGTCCAGAACACATACGTCAGAACTACAATCTTTCAGAGGGAGAAAAAGCCATGGCGGGGGGCGGAATAAAAATCCTCACTCAGAAAGAGAAATTAAGCCATGGGATCTGTTAGGGATAAGCAGGGCTACTTACTACAGGCGTAAGTAGCCTTTAAATTATCTTATTTCTTCTTTTGTGTTGAAATATTTTTCAGAACTTAACACGTCATATGCTTTTTTTATGGAGAAGTCACTGGAACGTTGCTGCATTTTACTTGAGATAGCACTTAGTGTTACAAGAAACTCCTTACATTGCACTCGGTTTTCTTGCATTCGAAAAGTCAGCCTTTGCAGGAATTGAGATATCAAAGATTCAGGTTTGTTTGCAATCATATATATTAAGAATTTCGCCACGTTCAATCTTAATTCTTTTTCTTTGTCGGTCATTTCTTCCGATTTTTTATGTAATGATAATAAAAACAA
>NZ_JBWXSY010000004.1:0-5381 GCF_057782505.1 Pseudocitrobacter sp. CD920760 | reverse complement strand
GTCGGACTGAACGGGGGGTTCGTGCATACAGTCCAGCTTGGAGCGAACTGCCTACCCGGAACTGAGTGTCAGGCGTGGAATGAGATAAACGCGGCCATAACAGCGGAATGACACCGGTAAACCGAAAGGCAGGAACAGGAGAGCGCACGAGGGAGCTACCAGGGGGAAACGCCTGGGATCTTTATAGTCCTGTCGGGTTTCGCCACCACTGATTTGAGCGTCAGATTTTCGTGATGCTTGTCAGGGGGGCGGAGCCTATGGAAAAACGCCCCGGCGGGGCGTGGCCTTTTCGCCCTTGTCCTTAGCTTTCGTTATGCTTACCGTTACGTTATCTGCTTATCTTCCCTCCGCTCGCCGCAGACTCATGACCGAACGGAGTGAGCGAATGAGCGAGGAAGCGGAAAACCATCAGAACGTACAGTAAGCACTTTCGCGCCGGGGCCTTCATGAACAAACAACAAAAGACTGCCGTTAACATGGCTAAATTCATCCAGGATCAGTCCCTGCTTCTTCTGGACAGGCTTAATGAGCTGGATCTGGATCATGAGGCTGATTTCTGCGAGAAACTCCATGAGGATGCGGAACGCCTTTACCGAAGCCTGTCAGCGCGCCTGAATGAGCAGCAGGACGGTGCGTAATGGCTCCGTTCTGGGTATTACCGGAGTAATACCGGCATCGCCTTAATTTTCATTGTGTTAGCGCTTAACATTATTACCCCGGTAATACCCAGAATCCCTGTATTTTTTCTTTTTTATTTATTTTTCATGAAGTTGCGATGAAAATCGCGGCTGCGTTAGGTGTATGACCATTTTGAGGTTGAAAAATAATCAACCATGGCGGGTGATTTACGCAGGTTAAGGGGCGTCGGTGACAAAAAAACGTCATTAACGACCTCGTTCATGCTCGCATGAACGGATTATTTTTCCGGACTACAGGTAAACTACAGAAAGACTACAAAAGCTGATGACTTAATCCTGATTTTTAGTGCGATGACTACAGATAAACTACAAAATAACTACAGGATTACCTCAGATCCGTTCTCTGAACCATTCGTACATCCGACCCCCTTACCGGTTTTACACTGAGCACTGATGCTCTGAGGTCCCTTATGACGAAACAACAGAAAACAGCGCTGAACATGGCTAAATTCATCCAGAATCAGTCTCTGCTCCTGCTGGAGAAGCTTAACGAGCTTGATCTCGATGCTGAGGCCGACCTTTGTGAGAAACTCCACGATGATGCGGAGCATCTTTTCCGTACACTGTCCTCGAGACTGGATGAATTACAGGATGGTAACTGATGGCCAGAGTGTCTATTAGTGAAGCAGCACGGCTTGTTAAGGTTAGTCGCCCTACTATTTACAAGATGATTAACAGTGGTAAGTTAAGTTACACCTCTGTTGTAAAGCACGGGAAGGGTATTAAAGTTATTGATACATCAGAGCTTATTAGAGTGTTTGGTTCTCTTGATGGTGTCATCGATACTGTAAAATATGATGTAAAAAGTGACGCAGAATCTACAGGTATTAACAGCGTTGGTTTACATGATTTACAACATAGAATCGCTTTACTTGAAGCTGAAAACGATGGTCTTAAAGGGGCTGTTAAGGCTCGAGATGAGCATATTGATTCCCTTCGTCAGGCTATGCAGCTTCTGGAGCACAAGCACGAACCTTCTTCACCACCCCATTCCCCGTGGTGGAAATTCTGGAAAAAATCCTGATCCCGCCATGCTTGAGTTTTCCTCTCCGGCCATCCCGGGGCGTTCCTGAACCTTCCCAAAAATCGCCAGATCCGGGAACACTCCTCACCACGAAAAATACCCACACACCACGCAAAATTAAAATTTTGCAGATAACTCCTTATTATCAGTTGGTTAGGTTTTATTAAATTACGCAGTATTACCTTCTGTAAGGTCAATCCAAGTCGTCGGTGATTCGTGTACGACTTGCCGACGACTCGTCATAGAGTCATCGACGACTCACTCCACACTATCAGTAACTTATGACGACTTGACTCTAGAGTCGAATCGTCGCTTTGGCGTTTTTATGACCGTGGTGACTCTAGAGTCAAGTCACGAGTCGAATCGCCGGTGAATCGTGTGGTGAGTCGTCCGGCGACTTGCCATAACGTGATTGCCGGCCGTCGACGAACCCGATTCCTGAACGTGCTGACAGCGGGTTTTCCGGCTGCGCCGGCAACGCTTCACGGCCACGCAATAAATTGCGTCCCCGTTCACCGTTTTCGGGTAAGAAGAACATCGGAAACAGGACTTACCCCGGCTGAATGGCGTGAATTTTCGCGCTATGCACTTGCGTGCATACTCATGCATGCCGTAAAAACAGAGCCTGCGCGTTTCTGGCGGGTTTTCGGGTGGTTTGTTGCCTGTTTTACCGGTTTCCCGTCAGAAACGCGCTGAGAGCGTCTGAGGTGGTGCGGGCAACGGATGTTATGGTAAATCCGGGAGGTTGAAGAAGGTTTGTTTTTTTTCAGTTTTCATCCCAGCCAATGGTTAACCTATGAAATCATTGGCTAGGTTTATTTAATATCTAAAAAAAAATAATTTAGACTGAAAAAAATTCACGTCCTTCATCATCTTGGTAAACGGCCAAGCCGGTTTTCTGGTCATTTAATTTTTTTCTCTCCAAAAAATATATACTTCCAGTGTTAGATAAAAATCCTACTTCTTGAGAGAAGTCGTCTGGTGCAAAACCTATGCCTACTAGAGGAAGGGCGATTTGATTTTTATAAAATCTTTGCTTTAATTCTTGGAACGAACCATTTCTATTGCTGGCTGGCCATATCCTGGTGGCAGAGTTTGCTTTGTCAATGCTAGTTATAAAGCACCCGCCATCTATTGCCCCTTGCTGGAATAGGTTGTTAAGTTTATTTATTGCCCTGAAAGAGCTTGAAACGTTACCAGTTTCGAATTCAACACCAATTGTGTATATATGATCTACATTGCTCGATTTGAAAAGATGTTGAGTTTTAGGTAGCGTAGGGATACTAAAGCAACCTCTATCTATATACATCCCATAAAACATAGGAAATAAATTGTAAATGGCACTTTTATGCAAGCCCTGTAACTCTATATATTCTTTTGCTACATCAATTACATCTTTTTCTTCTTTTAATTTATAAGATAATCCAGAATAATTAATTCTCATTAACCCATCAAAACTCTGATCAAGGAGTTTTGTCTCACCTTGGCATCCGTTATAGCCAGATAAGTTTTTCTGGAAAAGCTTAGATATATAACTTGCTGAATTCATTACGCATGGTTTTATGTTGCCGTCTTTCTGCTTTCGGAAAAATATTTTGTCATTTATTACGAATTTTTTCCCATCTGTAGTTATTCCTTCGAGAGAAGAGCATATAGTGCTGCGTATTTTGTTTGATATATCTCCAGGGAAAAAACCGTCATCGAGTTCAATCGTAGTCTTCATTGTTGACTTCAATTCCTTTTAAAAATAATTCAGGTTTAACTTGCAAAGCTTTTAAAACTTGAAGAAGTTGAAATAACGAAATCTGTTGTTGGCCATTCTCTATGCGAGACAAGGTGGCTCTATCTATGCCTGTTATATTTTGAAGGTCTGTCTGGCTTAATCCGTGTTGACATCTGGTAATGCGTAAGCGATTACCTATGATCTGGCCAAATTTTTCCCTGTTGATTTTGTTCAATCTAATAGCTCCTGGAGCCTATGGACCGCTGAATGCTACCAATCTAGGGATTGATAGGGAGTGACAGATCTTCACGGATATGAGATCCTATGGGTATGCTTTATTGATAAATGTGCAGAGAAATTTATGAGCTATTCAGATCAGTTTTTAAGAGCGTTGGGCGAGTTAGGTGAGGCAGGAAGAGCTTACAGGTCGATAAGTAAAAAAACAGGTATTCCTGTCGATAGGCTAAAGTATTATAATAAAAAAAACATAATACCTAGCGGAAAAGATCTTCAGGCTCTCCACGATGCTTATAATATAAGTGAGCTATATTTTCAGATAGCCATGGGGCATTTAGATATGAATGCTCTGGAGGTAATTCAGCAGAATGCTGATGAAGTATTCAGTTTATTAAGCTCATTGAAGAAGGATTCTCATGTTTCAACTAGCAAAACCAAATTGGATAGCGTGCTAAAAACGAAACATGGAACCCTTTATCAAGGGGATTGTATTGACGTCGCTAGAAATATAACAAGCGACAGTGTAGATATGATTTTTGCCGATCCACCATTTAATCTGGACAAACTTTACCCTTCTAAAATGGACGATAATTTAAAGGAAGAGGAATATTTAAAATGGACTCAATCTTGGCTAAGTGAGTGCATAAGGATTCTCAAGCCTGGAGGCAGTTTGTTTTTATGGAATCTTCCTGTGTGGAATAGTAAAATATCTAGTTTCTTACATGGTAGATTGAACTTTAGGCATTGGATTGCTACTGATATAAAATATAGCCTCCCTATTCAAGGAAGGCTATATCCTTCTCACTATTCATTGATGTATTTTGTAAAGGGTGAGAAGCCTAATTATTTTTCTCCAGATCGGCTTCCTGCTCAAGTTTGTCCTAAGTGCTATTCTGATCTTAAAGATTATGGAGGGTATAAAAATAAAATGAATCCCTTAGGGGTCAGCTTGACGGATGTTTGGTTTGATATACCTCCAGTGAGACATAAAAAATATAAAAAACGGGATGGATCAAATGAATTAAGTATTAAGCTTTTAGATAGGATTATTGAGATGTCGACTAAGGAAGGTGACCTTGTTTTCGATCCTTTTGGTGGGTCAGGAACTACATATGCTGTTTCTGAAATTAAAAAAAGGAACTGGATTGGGTCAGAAATTGATAGTTGTGAAATAATAAAAGAAAGATTTATTAATATTGACATGGAAAGGGATTATTTAAATGAGATAAGATCAAAAATAAATTCTTTGTTCCCGGATTTTATCAAAAAGCAACGAGAGTCTCGCGGGTTGTGGACTGATGAAACCTTTTCTAAACAAGAGGTTAAGTTAGAGAAAAAGGCTAGCGAGCAGTTTGGTTTTTTTGATGAAGAGAAGTAAATCCTTGTAGGAAATGGTAAGCATCAACCCGAGCATTGACGATAATATTTGAAACGAGTATCTTCAGAAACGAAAAAACCACCTGGGGAGGTGGTTTTTCGAAGGTTCAGTAAGTTGGGGAACTTCTGAACCGTGGTAACAGTCTTGTGCGAGACGTGTCACCAAATTCGTCCTTCCAGTGTAGCCTCAGTTAGGGCACCACTTCAAGAACTCTCGATACATCTCTCGCACATTCTGTCTACCAATGGCTACCGCCACTGGCGATTTGTCGTGTCTTTCCGGGTTGGACTCAAGTTGATAGTTACCGGAACGGGCGTGGTA
>NZ_JBWXSY010000002.1:0-107198 GCF_057782505.1 Pseudocitrobacter sp. CD920760 | reverse complement strand
CGGCAGGCCTCCCCAATTGCGTCATAGACAGACAGTGGGTGCTGGAGAGATTCCAGTGGTACCGGGCGGAGACTGTTATCCAGCAGGGGGGCCTCGTCGCGCCGCACACGGGATGGCAAGGGTTGCAGGTGTTCCCGCTCCTGCCGCCAACGGTCGATGGGGCGCTCGTTCAGGGTGGCGTGGACCCGCACATTCGCCTCGTCTGCCAACCAGTCACGGACGCGTCGGTTGGCAGCAGCACAATCGAGCAGCAGCCCCGTGCCCTTCATCCGGGTCAGCAACGGGTTGTAGAAGCTCTCGCGGAAGTAGCGATTGAAGCGCTCGACCTTGCCTTTGGTCTGGGCCCGATACGGGCGACACAGCCGGATCCGGAACCCCAGGTCATCGGCCAGTTGAAGCAAGCCGGGGTGAAAACGGTGCTTGCCGTCACCGTAGGCATCGCGTTCCAGCACCACGGTCTTCATGTTGTCGAACAACACCTCGCGGGGCACACCGCCCAGATAGTCAAAAGCCAGCAACAGGGAGTCCCGCACGGACTCGAAGGATTCGTCCGGTACGAAGGTGACAAACGTCATGCGGCTGTATCCCAGCGTGGCGACGAAGGCCGACATGGGGGATCTGGCCCGGCGCAAGACCACGAAATCAGCCTGCAACTGCCGTCCGGGCTCGGTCTCGAAACGGACGGCCGGACCTGCTTCGCGGCGGGCGGGCTTGAGCGTGGCGAGGAAGGCGCGCAATAACGAGAGACCGCCGCCATACCCTTGAGCGCGGATTTCCCGATTCAGGACGGTGGCAGGCAGCCAGATGGGGTGGGCCTGCTCGACCCGTTGCCGCAGATAAGATTCAAATGGCCCCAGTTTGGTGGGGCGTGGTTCACGGGGCTGGTATCGCGCTACCGACGGATCGCGGAGGTAGCGGCGCACGGTATTGCGCGAGACCCCCAACGTGCGGGCGATGTGCCGGATGGAGTGGCCCTGTCGGGCAAGAACTCTGATTTCCACGGTTTGCTCCTGGGTCAACATCGACGGCCTCGAAAAGGCCGCCAAACTAGCCCAGGTGGATCAGTTTTACTTCGCTGGGGTGGGTCAGTTTTACACTGCTGCTAACACGGAACCGCTGAAAATTCCGTCACTCCAGTTCCAGGCCTGCGACGATCGCATCGAGATCGATCGTCTTGCCGCTGCTTTGAAAGGTGTAGTGCCCGTTGAGCAGGATGTGCCGCCATGCCGCAGGCGAAATTTTTGTGATGAGTGCCAGCGCCTTGCTGTTGCCGGCCGCCTCGTACTTGGTCACCAGCCGCGACAAGATTGCCGAGTTGTAGAAAATGATCGTGTTGGCGATCAGCCGTGCGCACTGGTTGCTGATCTCGATTTCAATGTCGGTGCGACCGGTCAGTTCCTTCTTACCGCCGACCTGGGCAATGGCCGAGCGTAGCTGATGGTAGGACTCGAGGCGATTTTGCGAGCGGTGCACGTTGCGTTCCAGTTGCGGATCGCGCAGGTAGCGAAGCGTGTAGATGCTGCGGATGAGCTTGTCGAACTCGAAGATCGCGCGCCGCGTCGGGTTCGTCGTGGTGTAGGTGCACAGCTTGCGGATCAGCGTGCCCTGCGTCATTTCCTTCAGCCCGAGTGTGGCGACGATCCGGTCGATGTTCGGCTTCTCGCGATGGATGAGATCGCAGTCGATTTTCCCGACTGGCCGAATCAGGCACGCCTGATACTGTGCTGGATCGTCAGCGCAGTAGAGTTCTTTCAATTGCGCGTTGAGGTCGGTGAAGCGCGGCTCGAACCGCCGGCCAAACCAATGCAGGATGGCGAAGTTGGCCTTGTTGACGCTGTGCATGTCGCCGGTGATCGCGGTCGGCATGATGTCCGACGTGTTGCGATACCAGATGTCGAACACGTGGTGGGCCTCGTAGTCGTGCGCGCCGATCAGGTAGCCGTTGAGCGGGATGTGGTTGCACAGCAGCGTGTAGGCGACCACGCCCTTGCCGCGCCCGAAGTACTTGCGCGAATAGCGCGCCTTCACGGTCGGCCGTTCGACGCTGAATTTCTGCCCGTCGACGGCACCGTACAGCGTTTCGAGGTCGAACGAGTAGTATGGGAAGATCGGTAGCGTGGCGATGGCGTTGCTGATGCAGTCGTTGGCCGCGTGCAGCGTTGCCTGGCGCAGGTACTGCTGGTAGCCGCTATCCAGCACGTGGTACGGGATGTCGCTGGTGCGCGCCATGACGTGGTTGCCGTGGTTCATCGCTTGCGCGATGATGACCGCCATCAGGCTGTCAGCGTCGGCGACCTTCTTCGCGTAGCGCGGCTGCATGGGCGTGAACGCCGACAGAAACTTGCACTCGTCGTTGACGAAGCGAAACACGTCGGCCACGTCGCAGAACGGAAGCTTCTCGTAGAATGCCTTTTCGCGCGCTTTCTCATTCTCGCTCTTGGGCTTGCGCCAGGTCAGTTTCTGCGTGTCCTTGTTGTATTCGAGGTGCGTCAGCTTGCCCTGTTTCAGCTCGCGGTTGAACGCCAGCCACTGCGTGCGCAGTTCGGCAGTCAGCGCATCGAGTTGGGCATGGACGGGTTGCTGCAGGAAGGGGATCTCCATTTTTGCGAGCACATCGATCTTCCTGTCCATCTCAACCAGTTCATCTGAGAAGTGCCGGTGTTGCAGGCTGTCGTCGAGGTAGAGTTCACCCGATTGGAGACGCTTCCTGATCTGGCGGTACAGCCAGAACTCGTAGCGGTCAGCGTGCAGGCCGGTTGGTTTACCGTCGGCGTCGAAGGTCAGCAGGTACGGCCGCAAGCGTTTCGGAAGTGTCGCCGCGGGCCACTCGTCGAGTGGCCGTTGCGACAGCCGCTGCTGCTTGGCAAAAACACCTTTGGCCCAGGCCAGCGCGGCAAGCCATGGACTGTCTGGATTGGAGCCGGAGAGGTCGAGCGCAACGTACAGTGGACGAAGATGGCGGCGCATGCGGTCGGCCAGCCCGTCCACCGCCTGCCACTGCAAGGCCAGCTTGCTCGCCGGCTTCACGCTCATACGCTGCGCCGTGGTTTGCAGCGTATCGCGAGGCATGATCTTGTAGGCGCGCTGCCGCACCTCGCCGAAGGGCGTGGGATCGGCCACGCTATCATCAACGTAGAGTGACAGCAGGCGGCCTACCCGCGGCGTTTCCTGCTGACGGCGCACCTGCTCGTCGGCAAAGGATTGTTTGGCACCAGCGCTGCTTTCGTCCTCCAACTGCTTCATGTGGTACGCCATCGCATCGACCAGGTTGTCGGAGAGCTGCCGGTAGCGTACCCAGGCATAGCACAGCAGGTAGAGTTGGGTCTGATCGGCCTTCAGATTGCGCAGGTCGTGGACGGTGTAGAAGTTTGCCAGGCTCGCGTAGTACAGCAGGTTCTGCTGCGAGACGTCGAGTTTAGGCAGCAGTGTCTTGGCGATTGCGTGCAGCGGCTCCAGCGTGGCGCGCTTTTCGCGCTCGCGGACCATCTGGCGCCAGCCGAAATTCTTGGCGTCCTGCTTGAGCGCCGCCAGTTGCGACAGGGTGTCATCACGGACCAGAAGCTGGCTCAGCGCGGCCTTGGCAGATTCGTCCAACGCTTGCTCCAGCAGATTGCCCAGGCGCCGGCGCTCGGCGGATAGCGTTTCGCTGACCAACTCTTGCAAGGTCGTATAGCCGGGCCGGATAATCTTGTGCTCATTGAGCCAGACGATCAGCTCGGCGGCGACGAACCCCGGCGTTACGTCACGCCGCACGGTCCGTGCGGCCTGCTGCTCGAGCTGCGGCAGGAAGGCGGCCGACCACGGCCAGTAGCCGAATAGTTTGGCGATCTGCTCGCGCTGGGTGTAGCGTTCATGCTTGGTGATCGCCTTGGGTTCGAACACCTCGCCGTGGAAATAGCGGCTCAGCACGAAAGCGCAATCGTCCTCGACTTCGTCCCAGTCGAAACTGAAGAAGGCATGCTTGGCCTTGAAGTAGCCGATCTGCAAGAGGCAATAGACCTTGGCATGAAGACTGGGCCGGCTGTTGGCAAGCGCCAACTCGGTTTCTGTCACAGCCAGATATTCCAGCTGCTGCGCATCATCGAACTCCGGCAGGCCATACAAGGCCTCCTGTTCGGCGTCGGATAGGACGCTGAGTAGCTTGTTCTTCTTGCTCATGGCCCGTTCTTGCTATCTTGAGGTTTCGTAGAAACATGGGGCATTTTCGATTCTACTGAAATAATCGTTATTATCGCGTTACTCGCTTTTCGAATCGCAACCTGTCCATATGAAAACGGGCCAGACTACGGCTTCGAGTTCTACCCCAGTCGGCTTTCCCGATGCGGATTCGCTGGCTGCCTTGCGCGGCTGGTACGCGGGACTCAGCTCTCGCGCGGCCGTTGAACACTACCTGGCGGCACGCAAGGCCGCCGGTCAATCAGCGCGAGGGATGCTGGGGCATATCCGCCGCCAGCTCATCGTTTTCGCCAACAGCCGCCACCGGCCGGATCTGGCCGACGTGTTCCAGCACGCCCCCGAAGAGCGACAGGGGCGCGCGGGTGCCGTCGAACGCGCGATCCGGCTCTTGCCCACGCTGCCGGCGCCGAAGCCCCAGATCAGCGACAGCATCGACCAGTGGCTGTCTCCGAGGACCGTCAGGGCACTGCAGGCGTACGGTATCCACACCCTCTCGGCGCTGACCGTGCGCATTCCCCGCCGGCGTGGCTGGTGGAAAGCCATCGAGGGACTCGGCATGACAGGCGCCCGGCAGGTCGAGGCTTTCTTTGCCGCACATCCGCAGCTCACCGAGCGCGCCCGGGCCCTGATCCCGATTATTCAGCCCAGCGGCATCGTGCCGTGGGAGCAGTTGCGTCTGCCGAACGAAGTCGACGGCTCGCAGGGCAATTTCCGGGCCCCGCGCAACGCTTGCACGCTGAATGCGACCAACGACTACGAGGCCGTGCAGGCCTGGCTGGCGCTGCACGAGACTGTCGCCACACAGCGCGCCTATCGCAAGGAGGCTGCGCGGCTAATCCTGTGGGCCATCGTCGAACGCGGACGGGCGCTATCATCCCTGACCACGGACGATGCAATCGCGTACCGGGCCTTTGTCCGGCACCCGACCCCGCGCGAGCGTTGGGTGGGGCCACCTCGACCACGCGATTCGGTGGAATGGCGCCCCTTCTCGGGCGGCTTGTCCGCACGCTCGGCAGCGTATGCGCTGACGGTGCTCTCGGCGCTGTTCCGGTGGCTCATCGAGCAGCGCTATGTGCTGGCCAACCCTTTCGCCGGCGTCAAGGTACGCGGTCACGCCTTGCGGCCCGCACTGGATACGGCGCGAGGCTTTACCGAGGGAGAATGGCTACTGCTGCGCGCCATTGCAGACGGCCTGGAATGGTCCTACGGCTGGTCCGAGCCGGCAGCACAACGCCTGCGCTTCATGCTCGACTTCGGCTATGCCACGGGCCTGCGCGCTAGCGAACTGGTCGGCGCCGTCCTGGGTAATGTCCGCCTCGACGAGCACGGTGACCACTGGCTGCATTTGGTTGGCAAAGGTGGCAAACCAGGTAAGGTGGCCTTGCCGCCGCTCGCGTATACGGCGCTGGACCAATACTTGGCACAGCGTCAACTGCCAGTCAGCCGGGAACGGTGGAATCCGAAAACGCCCCTGGTGGGCAGTCTTGGGGAAGACGGTAATGCCGGCATCACCGGCCCTCACCTTTGGTGCGTGTTGCGAAGATTCTTTACGCAAGCCGCTGAGGCCATTGAGGCCGATCATCCGGTCGCCGCCGAAAAGCTGCGCCGTGCCACGCCTCATTGGATGCGTCACAGTCATGCCAGCCATGCGTTGGCCCGGGGAGCTCAGCTCACCGCGGTGCGCGACAACCTACGCCATGCGTCGATCGCCACGACGTCGATGTATTTGCATGGCGATGAGCTCGAGCGCGCCAGGCAGATGCGGCAGGCTTTTGGCGCTCGTCACGTCAAGCGAGGAGTCGACTGAATTTTCATCATACGGAATGACGGAATTTTCTGGGATTCCCGCTTAGAACCCCTCAATGCTGGCCTCAACAAATTGGGTGAATTTTAACAATATGTTCACGCTCTCGCCCTGCCCCGGCACAGTCCGCTGAAGGAATGGCAGTTCCGTTCACCACATTTGCTAAGACATCAGGACTTACTTTGTAATCTGGAAGTACATCGAAGTTGCAACAATAGTACTCTATTGCGTGACGTAGATTCGTGACGTATAGTTACTGCAACTTTTTTGTTTATAACTACCGTCAGGTACAAAATTATGTCTCCCGTACAAGCTAAACAAAAGCAGCATGAACGCTACGAAGCCGTAGCGGTGCAGGTTTTGCGTGGTCGTGCCGGTTACAAACCTGCCGTGAAAAGCCGCTTCAGTAAGTCAGCTAGCAGCAAATTCTCTCATACTATCGCTTTTGCCTGATCCTGGACTTTGAGGCACAATAAACCATCATTCGCTGATGGTTTTTTTATGCCTGTTCAAGACGTTATTCCCCCCTATGAGCAGATGTACCTGCTAAATCAGCAGCTGATCTGCAACGCTGACCAGTTCAAACATGCCGTTATCACAGTTGGCGGTCAGGCTGTGCAATACTGGATATCCTATTATCATGCACAATACGGCGACAGATTGCCTGATGAGCGCCTCACCACATCTGTTGACTGCGACTACAGCGCCCGGAAAGATGATATTGCGGCTATAGCAAAAACGCTCAACGTTAAGACGTGGGAGAACAAAGACGGTCAGCCCCCATCCCTTGCGCAGTTTATGCTTATCGATCAGGATACACACGATATCAAACGGGATGATGGACGCTTATTTGCCGTACCGGATGCGCCTGACGAGCCAAATGTGGTGGATATTATCGACCGCCCCGGAGGCTTTGACCGTTCTGATTTTCAGGGGAAAAAGCTTTACCTGTATACCGCCCCGTTTTATGTAGAAGCAACCGGCCCCGGCATGCCTGAAATGAATGAAAAGGTAAGGGTATTGAACCCTGTTGCCTGTATGCGCTCGCGCTTTAGCAATCTGATTGCCTTGCGCCGTGATGCTGAAATTGAAATTGCGCGTATTAACGCGCTCAAGATCCCGTGTTATTTCTTTCTCATCGAACAGTTTGATGAACAGCCGTTCAAAGTTGCACGAGGAATCTTTATGGATTTATGGAGGCTCGCGAATGACGAAAGCTGTCTGCGCCATCAGGCCTTCTGGCATAGCTGGCAGGGGCCGCTTCTTGAAGGGCAACAAAGTAACAACATCACTCTGATTGATGTGTTGGAAGGCGTACATGTATACCTGGAAGGGCATCTTGATGACTTTGAAATACCGGAAGCCTTTGTCACCAAAGAAGTACCGCTAAAGCTCGCACAGCTGCGTGAACGCTGGGAGCGTTACGTGGTACTCAATGCTGAATGGGCAGCAAGAGGGCGCAGGGGATTTGAACGTAATCCCCGTGATGATTAGCCTCCTTTGGGCTGAAAAATTTGCGCATGTGCAAATCACCGGAGCACACGCTAATAGGCCGTTCAGAAGGTGAGCGTCAGGCCACTCTGAAAATTGACCGCACCATGCTGCAGAACGGCATTGACCGCAATACCGTCATGAAAATGACCGGTCTGACTGAAGACGACCTGGCGCAGATCCGCCACTAATCGGGGGCTGATGCTCAGTCGAACGAAAACTCACGTTAGGCGAGAGAAGTCGTCTGAAAAATCGATTAATGGACAATGGTGTCCATTAAGTGCCATTTGCCGATTAAAAACACACCGCTTTAGGCACATTTTTCACTGTCCACAATATTCTGATTTATCGGACAAAAAGTCCTTAACGTGTGAAACCGTTCCGTTGAGCGTCAAACCCCTAATAGGGAAAAATATCTGAATCGCCGATGCCCGGCGAAGCCGGTGCATATTGATAGATTTCACCAATCCCACCCCCCTCCCTGCGAGACCCCAACGTACTTATAGAAAATTTTGTACTAACCAAGCCTCCCCTATGGGGCGCAGTTAGCGCCGGGCGCTTGCGACCGGGTACGGCGGGCCACGTGTGGCCTGTCGCGCGGTACTGCGAGTGCGCAGCCGTAGGCAAGCTACGGGGGCGATATCTGCGATATTCCAGACGAAATAGCTTGATTTAACACGGTAGCTGCTAAGCCGCCCTTTTGGAAGCCTAAGCTGTGCGAAGGCTGACTTTGCGAGCTTACAGCTATGATGATTCTGACGGTCGGAGACGCACGGTTTCTACCGCAATAGAAATGAAATGACGTGTGCTTGTCTTATGTGAATTTCAGTCGAATATGCCTGCCACTTGTGGCAGGTGCTACCTATAAGAATATGAGGGTGGTTGCCATTGCTTAGGTGGGTTGTGTTTTATTGCCCGTAGCAAAGCGGAGGGAGGTACATTCGGCATGCCGTAGGCTGCCAATATACTCCCCTGTTAAGGGGCTTGTTATGTTCAGAAATAAGGTTCGAAACTAACAATATTGTTCGAAATTAACTGATTAATTAATGCCCGATGTACAAGATGAAAGCGGAATGAACATTAAACTGGATCTTTAACCACAAAAATCAGCCTTAAAGTAAGGTGGAGAGTGCTGCAAAAACAGGCTAGAACCATAAGAGAGACATTGATGGCCGCACAGCGGCTGCGTGACGAAGGGGATGATTTAGATGACGACAGGGGGTGTCCGTCACTGACCTGCTCGCTCAAGAAGAAGTCGATAATAATGTTCCTCATCGGTCATGCGGAGTTCAGGGTGCTCCAGGTTGACAGCTTCTTCATATTTGCGGGTAATGAAAACGGGAGTGGCCGCAGCAAAACTTAACCAACGGTTTTTCAATGAAACAGTTTTAACCGGCATGGATGCTACTTTTTCCTGAATTGCATCTTCAATCTTGCTGACAGCCTTACCCTTTTCCTCGATCAACTCCGGGCTGGTGATCTGCCATTTAACCTTCTTAAGCAATTTCTTCAGTGAATACAGTTTCTCAATGCCGAGATTAAGGCGGGATAGTCGAAGCAGATGCCGTTCGTTTTGTTGCTTAAGCGAAGCAGAAAGCCCTTTCTTTCTCGCCCATGCCTGGAAGCGACAAACCATCGTCTTGAGTTCATCCAGTTGCAATCCCTTTGATGTGAAGAAATCAACGTTGAGGAATATCCGCAGCGGCTTATGCTGCCTGGTGTCCTTGTCAAACCCCCGAACAACGAAAACATGCTTCATTTCTTCAATGACTCGCAGCGCATGGAGCGCGGAATCATAGGCAACGCGACCATTCTCGTATCGATGCAGAACACCCATTTGTTTTGCGATTTCCTCAAAGGGAACCATCACTTCAAATGGATACTCATTGTCCGGGTTGTAGTCACAGTTCGCAGACATTGCAAATGACAATGCAGTAAGAGCCTCGCGACTTTCGGAGCGAACACCGGTGCGAAGTGGCTGGGGTTGGAAGTCAGGATCGAACTGCCGTGACCACGGTGTATAACCTTTCTGCCGTAAGGCAAGAAGTGCAGGATTTCTGTTCCAGTCATGCCGAGTGATACTGGCACATACGCGGCCAGCGATCCCCTTCGGAATTTCACCATTGAAAACAGGGGTATATCTTCGATGAATTTTAGACATCCCTTTACGGAGAGCGTTTAACTCTCCCCTACGGGACGGTTTGTACCGTACCGAATCCGGGATATTTTCATGATATAAATTTATATCATGCTGATTTTCTTCAGATTTCATCCGCCTGCCTGCAATCCATTGATGAATTGAAAGCAGTACCAGGGCTTTATTTTAACCAACAATTTGCTATACTAACCCCGTGACCTTTGGTGTTGACAGTTTGGCGACCGGACAACATTTAAGGTAGTATGGAGTTGGTACAGCGGTCGGTGTCTGGCACTGCCGCCTCATTTAAAGCCCCGGTTATCGAAAGATGCCGGGGCTTTTGCTTTATTAGTTAATCACTTTTACGTCATTACTCAGCAAGCTATCATGGCCGGGAAAACGAGTGTTAAGGAACCGAATAGCAGCCCCTTTCGTGCTGAACTCACGGGTTTTCCGCTTTTCCTTCTGAGTATGCGCAGTGACTAGTTGCGCGAAATCGCCACAACGAGTCTTAAACTGAATGTAGTAAGGCCGTGGAGTGCGACGATCAAAGGCAATCTGAATACCAGCCAAAAAATTTTCTTCAGCCAGTTTCACTGCTGTAGACAGCTTCCAGTTGTACATAAAATCACCTCCAGTACCCACAAACGATCTTGAGGATACTATATTACATACATATAGGGTAGTCGCTGGATTAAAAAATGGTAATATTTGGATCGGGCATGCAGAAATGAGGAAGGGTGAGGCTATGAAAGATCAGTCTAAAGGTGTTAAAGGTTACAAGCAAATCCATCTGAAGAAGTTCAGTAAGACGATTTCGCACAACCTGAAGTTACTGGCTCTTTCACGAGAGATCAACCTTTATGAACTGCATGGCCAGATCATCGCTGAATACATAAAGAGTGATATTCTGCCTCTGACTGGGCCACTGGCAACTGACAAAACTTCCTACAACGTGTTTGTCGGGCAGGAAGAAATGAAACGAGTCGAAGAACTTTCAAACCGCCTGCACGTTCCAGAATCCGAAATTTTCTTCTCGGCTCTCGTAAACTTTGCCGATAAACACAATCTAAGCCAAGAACTGTAAGCAGTAAAACCATCCTTTGTCTTATTGCTTTATAGTGAAATGGCAATATAAGTATCTACAACAACTATAACTGGACTAAAAGAATGGGTCATCCTAAAGACTGGAAATATCTGAGGTTAAAGATTGATGAAGACCTCATTGAACAAATTGACAACATAGCCAACACGCGTGGGGAACAAAAAGCTGACGTAGTGGGAGAAACTGTCGATCACTTAGTTCAGAGCCGGGCTGACGGCTCTGCTTCAAAACGTTACTTTTCAAGCCCCGAAAGTGCAGCCTATAAAGGTATCTGGATCAAGCCGGAAACCTATAAAACTGTCTGCATGCTGTCTGACACTGATGATCAAAACCCAAGCAGGGTTATTTACACGGCCATTGTTCGATTTCTTGAAGATCCCTCAGCAAAGTAACCTGCTTTAACCCCCTTTTTTTATGCGAACCCGTCAGATATCAGGAATTTATTTCCTGATACATGACGGGTTGGACAAGCCACAGGCGCGTCAGTGCATACTCCGAAGTACGTTAATTAAATCAACCAAAATTTCATATTCACATTTGAGTTAATTTGAATAAAAAACATAATCAAATTCACAATACACACATAATCATCCGTCATAACACCTTGTTTTTAAAAGACATGTTATAAAGTTATTTTCACCAATGGCATGATATAAATTTTTATCTCTAATAAGATTGATTGATTTCAAAATCCGTTTATAATCGTTTTCATGATACAAATTTGTTTCATGAAATGACGGGATCTACGGATGAAGCTAAACAAGGTCATGGCATCACTGATAACAGTGATGGGTACTCAAGTACTGACGGGTTACGCATACGCTGACCGGATTATCCAGCGGCCTGCTGGCGCATTTTACATTGTGAGCGATGAGGAAGCTGCAAGGGCTTTTGACCGCAATAACTATGGTTTTTTTGTGCTCCCCCCTGCCCCAACTAAGCCAGTCTATAACAGTGCTCCTTCACAAAAGAAGCACACAAAAAAAGCCGCAAGTAAATCTCACAAAAAACAACAACCCACTAAGCCTGCACCATGTATTCCGGTTCAATGCCCGGTGGTTCCGGCGAAGCCTGTTACGACTATCGAACCTGCTGAGTCAATCTTCTTACGACTGGAGAAATCGAAATAATGAACTTCAAAAAAACCATTCTTACCGCCTCAATGGTACTGGCTTTGAGTTGTGGATTTGCGCATGCGCAAACAGAAAAAGCATCTGCAAATGACACTGATGCGCAATCCCTGAAAGCGGCGCAAGACAAATTGGCCGCTTCCTTTAGCGGTATGACTATTTCTGGATTTAAACCGTCTCCGATCTCTGGCATCTTCGAATTTCGAACAGGCAGCAACACCATTTACTTTTACCCGCCTGAAGGTGAGAAAAAAGGCGTTCTGATTATTGGGGAAATGTTCGATGACAAAGGTAAAAACCTGACTGAAGAAAGCAAAATGGCCGGGATGACGGATATTCTGAAATCCTTGCCGCTGGACTCAGCAATTACCATCGGGCCTAAGAACGCACCGGTTATTTACGAGTTTACCGATGCTGACTGCCCTTACTGCCACGCGTACGACACCTGGATGCAGGCTTACTCTAAAGATCATCCGGTACAGCGCAAATTAATTTTCTTTAACAACCCCGGCCATCCTTTGGCTTTAGCAAAAGCAAAACACATTATCTGTTCCGAAGATAAAGATGAAGCTTATCGCTATGTCTTCTCTGGCGAACTACCACATAACCCAGACGGTGCTAATGCTATCCAGATGGCAAAGCAAAACGCCCTGAAAACTTGTAAGGAGGCCGAAGAAGTATTATCCAAACACGCTCAAATTATCCAGGCTGTCGGTGTCAATGGCACACCTTCATTCCTGTTTAATGTTGATACAAATCCAAACCTGATTGTCGGCTTCTCCCAGCAAAAAATTGCGGAAGCAATTACCCAACTGGAGAAAGACGCTGCACCGAAAATCACCAAACCATCTGATAAAACCGCTAAATAAACTGGAGTAAAAAGTATGCTGACTGTCAGTAAAAATAATTTTCAGGTATTGCTGTGGAACAAGACTGCTTCAAATAAGCAATCTTATCTGGCTCAGTTGCGTGAGTTTTTAACTAACACACCGCAAGCCCGTTTGGTATCACTGTTCTTTTTATCACTGGCTGGAATGGTAATTTGCCAGGAAGCCTTTGCATTTGCAGCACCGGCTGTGGGGTCGTTTGGTTATAACGTATACGACATCGCATTTAATAAAATCGCTACTGGCCCGGTTGGGTTTGTTGGTGGTGGCTGGCTTATTGCAACTGCCGCTACAAAAATGAACGAAGGCTGGACACGAGCGTTACCTTATGCAATTGGCGGCTCTTGTCTTTTCAAAGTTGAAGAATTGACTACCTCTCTGGGTGCAATTTTACATTAAGGAACGCTGGCGATGGATTACGGTTATAACGAGGGGCGTTTATTCCGCTACCCACACCAACCCATTCAGATATTTTGGTTTGATCGTGATGAATGGCTGATGCTTGTTGTTAGTTATATTGCAAGTATGCAATTTGGGGGGATTACATGGGCCATCGTTTTCCCGTTATCCATCGCTGCGATCAATATTAAACGAACAAAAGGGCGAGGTTTCTTTCGCCATACGCTTTATCGGTTAGGTTTTGTAGAAATTTACGGGTATCCAAACTCGTCAGCAAAGAAGCTGGAGGAATAAAAAGTGTTTAAACGACCAACTACCAAGCCAGTAAAAAAGGATACCAGTGAAGCCCTGAATAACTTTCAGCGTTCTACGGCTGAAAATAAATTTATTCGCGTCATGCTGATTATCACCGTTATGTTGAATGCGTTTACTTATCATAAAGCAGATCAACTTGAAAAGCGCCAGACTACCGTCATCGTGCCTTATGGTGCAAAGTCGAGTGAAATGCTCATCACCGGTGAAAGCGCATCTACCAGCTATATGCGCCAGATTGGTCGCTTGATTGTTAGCGACTATGGCTCGGTATCTAAATCATCAGTTGACCAGAAGTATGCTGATCTGCTCAGTCTGGTATGGCCTGACCGCATCGAAGCTATGCGCATTAAACTGAATGAACGGGCTAAATACTTCAAACAGTTTAATTCAGTGACACAAAGCCTGGAGCTTTCGCCAGATCAACCTATGGCTATCGTCACTAACCCTGCTGAAATAAATTACAAGACTGATGCCAAATCTAAATACCGTTATTCCTTCGGTGTAGAACAACGAAAAATTATCGGTGAAACCGCACGTCCTGTTGAAACAATGAAAATGAGAATTGATTATACGATTGCTGATGGTCGATTCTGGCTTCTCGATATCGAATAACCCGCGTTTATAACTTTCAATTCAAGGTTTTTTATATGAAAACTACGTTATTGCTGGCACTACTGACGACTTCGTTAGTAGCAGGCGCGGCTGAGAAAAAAATCTACCCGCAAAATACTCAACGAGTATTACCAGAAATTTCAACTCAAGTTGTTTTATCTAATCGTGATGTTAACAGACTCGTATGTGAATCAGGGGAAGCTGTAAAACCTGTATTCAGTACTGAAAAACCAATTGACGTCAAAGTAAGTTCTGACCGCCGCTCATTCTGGGTAAAATTTAAGTACCTTGCTCAGGGCGGTGAAAATCATTACTACGCGGAACCAACTGAATTATTCCTCACCTGTGGAACAAGCACTTTCGAACTTATTGTTCTTCCTAAATATGAAAACCCGCACAAAATACTACTTGGCTCTGACACTAAAGAGAACATTAAAGATAATCAGGCATTATTTAGTGCGCTTTCCCTTGAAGAAGCTGCCGTATCACTCTCAACAAAAATTATCTCTGATGCTGATACCAATGGTCGTGGTCTACCTGAAAGTTTTGAAGTTATTCCGGTGAAGGATAATTGGGTGCGTAATATTTACGACAGCCGGGGCCGCCAGATCCCTATTGAAGTGAAAAAGGAGCGTGATGTACTCGTTGACGGGACTGGGCTTCGAGGTTCGCAATATACAATCAGAGCGTTGAATAACGTCACTCTAACCGAAACCATGTTTCTAAACACAAAGTTCGGCACCAATATCTTTGCGATTACCGCCGAACGACTGGCGCTGAGCACAGGACAGTTATCCACGCTGGTCATTATTCATCGGGAGACTATGTAATGAATAACACCAAATTTCCCGTAATAGAGAAAGCCCGTGCATGGTTCTATCGCCAGCCGTCAGCCCAACAACAGAAATATAAAAAGTGGGGCACAATTGGCGCTTTCGCCCTTGTCGCCCTCGGCGTCTATTACCTCACCGGCCAAAACGAAAAAGCGCCGCGTGTTGCAGAGGTGCAAAAAGATGTCTCACCACAGAAAACCGAGAGCGTCATTCAGGACGATATCGTGACAACACTGGGTGCGCAGATCAAGCAACAGGGAAACACCATTGACCAGAAGGTGAATGATGCCGTTGCTGATGCTATCAGCAAAGGACAATTCAATCTTGCTCCACCTTCTCAGACAGGCCAGGAGGCGACTGCCGCTTCTTCGCCAACGCAACCGGGGGCTGCACAACCAGGGCAAAATTCTGGTACTACCGGCGGCGCTGCTCCTGAATATCCTGGCATGTCAAACTACCCTGCCCCGTTAAATAACGGAGGCGCTGCTGATGCCAATCCTGATCAAGCGGCTGCGCCCATTGAAACACAGTGGCTTGGTGGTATTTCCGAAGGTAACGGTGACATCCCACTAAACACACTTGAAGCGGATTCAGCCGCAAAAAAGAATACGATCCAGTTGCCGGTTGGATTTATGAAAGCAAAACTTCTGGTCGGCGTTAACGCGCTTACTGGGGAATATGGTTCTGAAAACCCGCAAACACTGATGTTCAGGGTACAGGCTCCGGCACAGCTTCCCAATTTCATCAAAATGAACCTGCGCGGCTGCTTCAATATATCCAACGTGAGCGGCAACCTCAGTTCAGAACGCATCATCGTCCTTCCCGTCTCGATTCACTGCATGACGATGGACGGGCGCTATATCGTGGAAGGTCAGGTTAAGGGATTTGTCTCTGACCGTGACGGAAAGCGCGATATGTCTGCGCGTGTTGTATCCCGCGCTGGTCGCCTGCTCGCCGGTACAGTACTCGCTAAATCCGTTGAAGCCTTTGCCAATGTCATAGGCAATCAGAGCATCCAACAAAACGTTTCACCTCTCGGCAGCATTAACACCATTAAGCCCGACGAAGCCGTTAAGAACGGTGCTGCTACGGGTGTGGCAGGTGGTTTCACCGAAGTATCGAAATATCTGCTCAATCTCGCACAACAAACCTCTCCGGCACTTGAAACCGGCCCCGGTAAAGACGTCATGCTCTTTATCCAGGAAACCGCTGAACTCACCATCAAAGAAGTAAGGATCAAATAATGAACATGACAAAACTTAGCCTGTTACTGATTTCTGCTTTCATCCTTACCGGCTGCTCTATCCTGCCATACCATAATGATTTCGCATGTAAACTCGAAGACGGTTACGGTCAGTGTATCTCGTCTGATGATGCCTACACGGAAGCCACAACCGGCGCGAGTATGGGACATGCCATTACTGAAGATGGGGTACAGAACGACCCAAAGGAATCTGCCGCTAAAACTGCGGCCAGCGCTGATGCACCAAGTAAACCCGCATCTGCTGCCTATACCAGTTACCGAGATCGTGTATACGAACAAACGGCCAAACTTATCGATGCACCTCAGACACCAGTCGTGCGCCAGCCAACTGTCGTCAGAACTTTAATTCTGTCCTACTCACCTGGGCTTGATGAGCAAACTGCCTACATGCCTCGCTACGTCTTTACCATGTTGAATGGGCCTAAATTCGTCCTCACTGACTATCAGTTATCGCGTGACGATGCAGCACCGGCATTCCTGACAGGAGGGAAAGGCTGATGCTTAAAACTTTACAGCGCATAATTGAAAAGCACGTATTTCTCAAAGATGAAGTAACAAAATCAGACGTTTTGGGTCTGGCCGCTCGCGACCAGCCTAGTGAATATCTGCCCTACTTCAATTTTCAGGAACGCCTGCCCGGTGAACAAGCTGACAGCAACTCATTTCTGAACTTCGATAATACGATTGGCTGGATTTGGGAACTTAAACCACTGGCCTTTTTAGGCAATGACAAGCTCGATAAGCTTCACAGCGTCATTCGCTCACAGTTTCCAAAAGGAACAGTGTCACAGTGGATTCTTTTCCCCGATCACAACATGGAAGACTATCTACAGAAATACCGCGACATTCGTAATACTGATGACCCCATTACCGCAATGAACGTTGAGGCAATGGACGCATTTATTCGCCGGGGTGCTGAAGGTGTGGAAAAAATGCGTAACCTGCCTATCCGTAACTTTCGACTGTTCCTCACGATAAAGAATGAACAGCGCATTTCTGAAGAATTACTGGTTTCCATTGAGCAAGCGCTCGAATTCATGGAGCCGCGCCGCTGGCATGCCTCTGACTTGGTTAAATGGGCTTCCGAGTTTTTCAGTGGTAAGCCATCAAAAGGGCTTTATGACCCAGAACGCCAGTTACGCAAGCAGATGGGTGTCTCTAATCTAGATTTCTCGCTGCCTGGCTCCGTAAGTAAAATTGGTGATCGTTACGGAATTTGTCTGTACCCGAACGTTGTTCCGCAGAGTGGTAATACTCCACTGCGAACCAACGAACTGTTTGGCGGTTTTATGGGGCAGGAAGATGATATTCGACAAATAAAATCTCCCTTCATGTACACCCTGACCGTCATTTATGACGACCTGAAAAAGAATATATCTGACAAGGCTACTCAGACTATGTTTCAGCGCGTTGGGGCGAGTCTCGCCGCCGCGTTACATCAGCGTATTATTGAATTCAGCATCATGCAGAACATGATTGCCAAGCAAAGCAAATTTTCTTACATCATTCCCCAACTTTGGGTATTTGGCGATACAGAGCAGGCTGCGGTTGTCGCCGCAGGCCAGGCAAAAAGCATCTGGGAAGGTTTTGACTTTGAAATGATGTATGAAACCAATATTAAGCAGGTGATGTTCTATACCGCGCTGCCGTTTGGTTTTTATAACATCGAAAACAACATTGAAACGATAGATCGTCATTTCTATCTCGATAACGAGAATATTACCCGCTTCCTGCCTGTTCAGGGGGATTTTCGCGGCGGTGGCCGTCCCGTGCAATCGTATATCGGTCGAAAAGGCCAGAATATTAGTATCGACATGTACGATTCCCGTGCCAATGCGCACAACTTTTCCGTTATTGCCGAAACAGGGGGTGGGAAATCCTTCTTCTTGAATGACATGGTTGATTCGTATCTGAGCATTGGCGCAAAGGCCCGAATCATGGATTTGGGTAAATCCTACGAGAAGCTCACCCGCATTCGCAAAGGTCGGTATATTGACTTCAATCTTGAGAAACCGATTTGCATCAACCCACTCGACTTTACCTGGAACGACGCAGAAGACCTGGCGCAAAATATTTCCACGGCTCAAATCGTATTCAGTGCATGTGCCTACGCATTTACCAGTCAACCCGTAGACGAAATCGAAGCCAACCTGATTGACCGTGCCTGTAAATTTGCCATTACAGATGGTCAGCAGTTACGCGGAACGAATGCCATTACTGACTACCTCAAGTCCTCTAAGTTTCTTGATTCCGAATTTATGGATAAAACATCAACCAGTGCCGATACCCTGCGTCTCAAAGGTGGAAACCTGGCTTTTCTGCTTGATAATTTTACATCCGAGGGGCATTACGGGGCATTCTTCACCGGCCCAACCACTTTTAATATTAAAGATGACCAATTCGTCTGTACCGATATTGAAAAGCTACGCGCGGTAAAACAACTGTTTTATCCGATGATCGTTAATCTGATGAACGCCATCACGATGGATTTGTACCTGTCTGACCGAACCACTCCCAACATCATTCTCGTTGAGGAAGTCGCGTCTATGCTGCAAAAAACAGGCTTCGTTACGATGGACGGTTTAACTCAGATGATCAACGAATGCTACCGTCGCGCCCGTAAGTATCGTGGCGCAATGGGTGTCGTCCTTCAGTCGCCGCTTGATTATCTGGCTCTGCCGGGTCTGGGTGACGTTGTTAAATCAAACGCCCAGTGGCGCTATTACCTCACGTCCAGCATGTATGACGAAGCGGCCAGTAAAGGTGTTTTACCCAATATAACCGGTGGATTCCCTCTCAAGCTGTTGCGCAGCGTCCGTAACGCGCGTCCTAACTATGGTGAAGTGTTCATTGACAGTCCGTTAGGGATGGGAGTAGCCCGGCTGTGCGTTGATAACTGGCGATACTGGATTAATACCTCCGATGGTAAAGATGTTGCGGCATTCGACCTGCTACTCAAACAAGGGAAAGAGCCTGTCGAAGCCCTGCAACAACTCTCTGGTGTGTCAGCAACTCTGTTCAAAGCCGGGTGACGCATGAAGACACTCCCTATCCTGCTGGGAGCATTTATGCTCCCGCTTTTTGCGCATGCGCAAATCAGTGCAACGCCAGATCCTAAAAAGATAAACGAGAGCAAAGACGTGGCTGGTGCTATTTCTTCCACCGTAAAAGGCAAAACAAGTAACGCCTCTCGCCTCAATGAAAGTCAGATTCGCCCGGTTTCGGGCGATAACAATATGAAAACTTACGATGGCAAGACGACGTTTAATGGCAAAGCTGTCTGCAAAGGTTCATCAGAATTCATGCGCATGCTGGTACAACCCTCCACTAACGGCAATCTGAAAATTCTGAACATCATGCAGGATACCGATCTTAACGGCAGTCTTGATATTACAACCTCGCCGGGCTGGGATGTGTCTGTGGTATGCAGCAATGGATTCCAGACATGTGCCGATGCCAATAACGCGGCGACCTGTACTTCATGGGCATGGGTAGCAAATGCGCAGAACTATCAGTTAGGCCGCAAAAGTGTTGCCATGAGTGAACTGGGTGGTTGTTACTGCATCAACAATAGTTGTGGCAATAACCTTGCCTGGAACAACCTCAGTCAGGTGCTGAACGACCTCGGAGGTGGAGCGTCACAGGCACTGTCACGCGCAAATCCCTGGTTCACACTGAGCCAGATAAAGGTAGATGGTGTATCGGCATCCTTTGTCGGCGGCGATACTGCATCCTGCTCGATGGGAGATTCAGAGGGTTTCTTTGGCACGGCTGATGGCAAAAAAATCCTGACCTATCAGGATAATTACAATGCGATGAAATCCGATGCTAATAATACGGCTAAAACCAGTGATGCTTATCGAATGATTACTGATGGTAGCCTAAACCCAAATGAAAAATCAGATATCTATAACTGTGACATTAATCGAAATGTCTCACTTGACGAGCCTAAGCTGAATGAAATTATCGCCTTTGACGGAGGGCAAGGTTCCGTACAGCAATGTGGTTCTGACTGCCTGCAATTGGTTCTTGGCAGGCTGGGTGATAACTACTGGAGCGGGTCATGTAAATACTACGAAGTTGACTCCAACTTCTTTGTTAAGGATCACACCCGTATAGCCAGTGCCACACTGGTTAATGCTGTATTTGATGACTGGATGCAACTTTGGGCCGGGGATAAAGTGGTCTGGTCTGGCCCCTATGGAAACTGGAACGATGCAGGCCCGGTTCCTGGTGCTTGTGAACTCAGTAAGTCCTGGAACGTTTCTCCTAATTTAGATTTTAAGCAATACCTTAACCAAAACGGTCAGGTTAAATTCAAGATCCGCGTAGAAGTCTCCGGGGAAGGTGAAGGTTATGCCCTCGTTCGCCTGAAAGCCGATTTATCGTGCCGCGAAGGTAAGGAATATACGACAAATACCTGCACTGCTTATGAGAATGACCAGAACTGTCAGTTAGTTGATGAAACGGTCGATGGCGTGAAAACATTTATCGGCAATATCAACACCGGGTTAATTCCCTTACCACAGACAAAAACGTTACAGGGCAGCTTCTGTTCGTTACCGGTTAAACGTGACTGGTTTACAAAGAAACGCGCATATCGTTGCAATCGTAAAGTGGATTTCAACTTTGACAATATTATCGAACGTAAAGCCTACATCAATAAAACCGTCACGCCAGGCGACTATAAGGACAAAATGTTCTCGAATGGCAAAGTATCTTATGGATCTGGTGAGTTGTTCTGGCCCGACATGCCTACTGTTGGCCCATGTATCAATATGTGTAAAACACGCAAGGCGAAAACAACACCTGATATGGCTATAAGTGGTCAGGTTGACAAGAACAATAAAGCGGGAATTACCAAGTATGACAATTTTTATTATGAATGTGACGCCAGTAATTCCTGCCCAGCGGAACCCGGTGAAGAAGTTATTAAAGCTTGCCAGTGTCTGAATGAATTTGCTGAAGCATCAGCCATTATGCAGGTTATTCGTCAGGCAGGTCAGGACATGATTTGCAGTACTGGCAATACAAAAAAGCCAGACGGCTCAGCTAAATAAGGAAGTCAAATGGAAATGCTCAGAAAGTTTATTAGCGCTCTCCTTATTATTTCACAACTGGTCATGCTGATAGGTGTAATGCCCGTGCGAGCGGATAACCCTATCGCCACTAATTTTGTATGCGGTCAGGATCTTAACAGCAACGGTTATCTCGGTGATGAAGGTGAGTATCAGGCATGCAAGACCGCAACGCTTAATCATACGACGAACGCCAGCCCATATTGCCTACAGGGATACGTCATGCAGTCCAATGGAAATTGCATGAAGTATGAATACGCACCTCTGGGTAGCCAGTGTCCTTCTGGTTATTTTATCCAGAACGGACAATGTATGAAGGAAGAATATCTGCAAGCGCAGGCGTATTGCCCTAGTGGTTATATCGTTGTGGGGAACGGCTGCCAGCGCGTTACATACACTAACCCGACTCAATCATGCCCAGCGGGTTCGGTTATCCAGAATGGAAGATGTGTTACACAATCACAAACCACACCAACCCAAAGCTGTCCGAAAGGCACAACTTTAGGCCCCTACGGTGCTAAAAGGGCATGTGGCTGGGTTAACTCTAACAATATCCCCCCTGCACCAAAAGGCTATACAGTTATAGGCTGTCAAGGGGTAGGACAAATACCCGGTACGCGAGTGTGCTTTGTTAACCCGGACTATATATGTAATCAGGGTGCGCTGGTAAATGGTACGTGTGTGGTTAGTAATGATACAGGTGCTGTTAAACTCACCTGCCCGTCTGGTTCTCAGTTAATTAACAACCAGTGTGTTAAGACTGAAAATACGAATTTGAACTATCTCTGTCAAACCGGAACACTGGTCAATAATCAGTGTAAAGTCGTAACAAATGGTGGCCCGGTTCAGGCTGTTTGCAATACAGGTTATGTCATACAAAACGGCCAGTGCGTCAAGTCCACTCAATCCCAGACGCAATACAGTTGTTCTCAAGGTACACTCAGCGGTACACAGTGCAAATGGAATACGCAGGAAAACTATTGTCCCATTGGAGTCAGCCAATCCTGTCTGAACAATAATGGTGGCGCATCCTGCTCGCCTAATAAGTGTATCGATATCGGTGTGAATAAGCCGGTTGATGAGGGTAACGTTGACGGTTCGATGTTGGTTGATGATGGGAAAAAAAGCGAAGATGGTGTTTGTATGGATCAGCTTTTTATCTTCAGTGGCCGTGGACAGGATTGCAAACTCGCTGGTATCGATACTGCGTATAAAAACTGCTGTAAAAGTGAAGGGAAAGTCTTCACAGATGGTGCGGGTGCAATGGGATCGATCTCCACTGCGGCCAGCACTGTATCCAAAGTCTACGGCGCAGCCCAGGAAGCCTACACCTATTATACCGTGGCAATGCAGGCAACCGGTGATGCTGCTATTGCTTCTTCAATGGCTGCTCAAGGTTTTGGAAATGCGATGATTGTTGCCTTTGATCCAACAAGCCTGGCAATTTCAGTCGCCATATACTTTGCTATGCAATATCTGATGAAAGCCTGCGATCAGACTTCAATGGAAACAGCGATGCAAGCAGGTTCTGGTTACTGTCATGAGGTTGGCACTTACTGCAAAAAGAAAATACCCCTGCTGGGATGTGTGCAAAAGGCGACGTCCTATTGCTGCTTTAACTCCAAGCTCGCACGAATCATTCATGAACAGGGTCGCCCCCAACTGAAAAACTTTAACGGCTGGGGTGATGCAGGTTCACCACAATGTCGAGGATTCTCGCCGGATGAATTTCAGGCACTTGATTTTAGTAAAATTGACCTGAGCGAGTACGTGGAAGATATGGTGAAAAAGGCAACAGATGAAATTCAAAGCAACGTTAATCAGGTAACACAAGATTTTTACGAAAAAACTAATTAAACCAAAGTGTGCGCACTATATTGGTGCGAACATAAATCATGAAAATCAACACTATATAGGGCAACTTCATACGGAATGACTTAATCATAAATTTGGTGTGTCATTTAATCAATTCTGGTTTATGATATAAATTCATATCATGGAACAGTGACGCATCATGCTCAAATTGACCGCTCTCCTTCTCAGCGCTGGCCTGGCAGTATCGGCCAGCGCTGCAAGCGTTAGTAATACGATCGGACAGGTCTACGATATCGCTGAACCTGACGCACTGGCTGAAATTGAACAACGCGTCCGGGCAGTAGACTGGTCTAAGGAATTGAACAAAAACCGGGAGTCCTGGGCTGCATTTCAGGGGATTCCATTACCTGCGGCCAAAGAAAACCGCACCCGCTACCACGTCCCTTTTTATACTTCTCTGGTTGATGTTCCTGACCAGAACGGCAAAGTGCTGTACCCGAAAGGCTATACCTTCAACCCGCTTCAGTTTGTTCATCTCCCACAGCGTATCGTTGTGATTAGTCCCGGCCAGGAAGAATGGCTTAAGGCCAACGCGCAGAGCACTGACATGGTGCTCTATACGCATGGTGATGTCATACGCAAGAGCGATGCCATCAACCGCCCTGCGTTTATTCTCGATGCCACGCTGAAACAGCGTCTGGATATTCAAGTCACCCCAACCGTTGTGACGCAGGAAGGTTCTCGTCTGGTCATCAATGAATACGAATGGCAGGCCGATAAAAAGCGCTCTACGGCCATGCTACGGGCAATGTCCAGTGACATGCTCAGTGCCACTTCAGAACTGATGGCAACCGCGTTTAATACGCTGATCCCTGCGGCACATGCTGAGTGTAAAACGTCATTCCTGAATCCAGTGACTGATATTGGCTGGTCTTGTATTTTTCCGATGCGTATCGCCGGTGTTCAGATAGTTGGCGGCGAAGAAAATCCCGGTTCAGCAGACTCCCCCGTATGTGTGTGTAAAGGCGGTTCGATCCCCAGAATTGGCCTGCGCACCTCCTTCTGGGAGCCTAAGCGCATTATCGATACCGTATCTGATCCGTACTGCATGATGCCCCTCGGCACATCCCTGAATACACCCAAGCCAGGAACGCTTGGCGGTGGCCTTAATGAAAACAACGGGTCTAAACGCGCATTCCAGCAAGCTCACTATTACATTTTCCCGGCCTGGAAAATTCTCGATATGTTTTACGACATTCCCTGCCTGGACGATGAAGGGTATGACGTGGCGATGATGACGGAGATCCTGCCTCAGTGGAATAACGACATCCTGAGTCTGATTATTAACCCTGAAGCGCTGCTATTTGCTAACCCTATATCAACAATCACCTGCTCTGCTGATGCGGCTGCGGCCTCCTTCGGCATGCCCCTTAATGCACTGTTCTGGTGTATGGGGTCATGGGGTAATGCTTACCCGCTATCCGGCTCCATAACCTCTACTGATTATGTTGAAGCCAATGCCGGTATCGCCGCCAGAACGATCTACATGATGGGCCGACTCGGTTTGCTCTGGAATACCTCAGCCGATGGTTGCTACCGCGAACTGGCCCCAATCTGGCGTAAAGACCGCTTTAAGCTGCAAATGATGCGCCCGGCCAGAAGCACAGCCTGTATTCCTCTGGGCCGCGAAGGTCTGTTGTGGACAGGCGGCAAGCACGATCCGCGAAAAGATAATTTCATGTGGATGATGTTTGAAAAGAAAGACTGCTGCGTGAGCTATCAGGGTTCGGTTCTTTAAACTTATTCATTTGCGCATGCGCAAATTATTAAAGGGATACACGATGAAATTCATTATTTCGAATAAGCATATTACGTTCACGCTGCTGTTTATGTTTCTGCTGTGCATTTTTGGCGGCAAAATATCTGCGGCCATTATTAACGAAACGGCGCTTGTTCAATGGTTGACTGAGAACCGTATTAATAACGTCTTTACCGGCGCTGATTTCTCCATCCTGCCTGCGGTCGCTGTATTAGCTGTGATTTACCTCCTGAGCGCTGCCCTTCACAGCCTGCTCATTATGTTACTTGACGTCTGGGACTACCTGACAACCCCTCCGGCTGTCACGCCGGTTCAAAAGGACACTGCTACCCCGCAGGTGAAGTCCCCTGAAGAATCTCTGAAATCTGAGCCAACGATGGGCGAACTGCCAGTGGACGATAAATCAACCGAACCGAAGGACAAGCAACTATGAAGAACAGCCACATTATTCTTCTTGCTGCCCTTGCATCGTTCGGGGTCTATGCGACCGGTAATAACAGCCTGTCCATCGATATCACCCCGGAAATGATGGCGGCGGCAAATAAGGCCAATACCGCATTAGCAGAGAGCGTAAGCGGTGACGAACACGCGTCCTCACGGCAGTTTGCGGCCTCTGTCGCTGAGTTCTCCAGAAGCAATGAATTTCGTGAAAAGCAGAATGCCGTTAAAGCCCAGGTATTAGGCTCCAGTGGTCTGAACAGCGCTCCTGAAGAAGAACAGGGGCCAAAGCTTGCCGGGAATCAACTGGTGATGTTCGTTTCCAGCAGCATGCCGCTCAATACTCTGCGTAACTACGCCAGGGATTTATCCAAAGTCGGCGGCGTAATGGTGATGCGGGGAACAGTCGGCGGGATCAGCAAAATGCAGGAAACCATAAATCTGACGCGCAACGTACTTGTCGCCAACCCTACGTGTGAAGGGGCAAAGTGCAAAATGTGGGGTACAGAAATGCTGATTGATCCGATGCTTTTCCGGCTCTACGACATTAAAAGAGTTCCAGCATTGATATATCAGCCCGATATGCACATCCAGAGTTACTGCGATGGCCTTGAGAATGCAACCAAAGCGTCTGCGGTGGTGTATGGGGATGCCTCTGTGCGCCGCTTGCTGGAACGCATGAACGTCATATCGCCTGACGCAAAGGTTAAGGCTCTGGTAGAACGTCTGGAGAAAGCATGATGCGAGCGATCCTGAAATCCCGTAAACGCCTATCCAGTGATGCCCGGAGACTCATCAATACCACCACGATTGCGCTGAGTCTGGCGTTTGCTTACAGCCTGTTCACGCACATTTTAATCCCGGCAACTCACAGCGTTAATCCTCGTGTTCTCTATCGCGCCGGTGAACAGGCCACGCAGCAGAATGACTATGTGAAATTCCAGCGTACCGATGATTACCTGCCCGATGGCAAAGCCTGGCTCGTTAAACGGCTGGGCTGTGTGGCCGGGCAGTATCTCTCCCGTACTGGCAATCAGTTCTATTGCGATGGCGAACAAATTGCGCAGGTCATGTTGCGCGATACCAACGGCAAAAGTCTCCCTGAGTTTACGTATACCGGCACGGTTCCTGAAGGTCAGGCTTTTGCCGTGGGTGATACCGCGAACAGTTATGACAGCCGTTACTGGGGCTTTATCCGCATGTCTGATACCGAAAAACTCATTCCCCTTATCTGAATGATTTGCGCATGCGCAAATGACCGATAGAACGAGGACGATATGTGCAAAACACTTGTAGCCCTGACGCTGATTAGCCTGGCATTCCATGCCACGGCCAGCGCCAGTGCCGAACCCGTCAAGAACAACCCGAAACATGGTTTGTTCTGGTATGAAACGCCCAAAAAAGAAGAAGAAAAGAAAGCCGAAGCCAAATACCCGCGTCCGGTCGTACCTTCTGCTGAAGAACTCTTTCAGATGCACCCCAAAGATATGCAGGAGTTACTGGATAAAACCCGTGACTACGCGGTGTATAAGCTTTCCCCGGATGCAGTGCTCGATTACTACAAAGTTCAGGACGCAACTCGCCGTAAAGCATCTGCATTCACTAACCTGACCGGCTACGTGATGCTCGATAACCCTTCCCTGAATGCGGCGCAGGACTACCCCATCACCAATCCGGGGAATGCTGAGAAACAGCGAGAGAAACAGAAATCGAAAAACGAATTGCTCCAAAAGAACCGCAACGAATACGCATTGCTATTTTTTACCGAGCCAAATTGCGGATTTTGCGTACAGCAGTCCCAAATTCTTGAAAACTTCCAGCGCGATAGTAGCTGGTATATCAAACAGATTGATATTACCCGTGAACCTGCCGCCAAGAAGAAATTTAACGTAGACCGTGCGCCCGTCACGATACTTATAAAACGTAATGCGCCAGATAAATGGATGCCTGTTTCCGTTGGCGTGGATTCACTCGATAACCTGCGCACCAGTATTTACAACATGACCCGTGTATTAAACGGCGATACCGATCCCCGCCAGTTCTTCACCAATGAACAACAGCAGGGTGGCTTCTTCGATCCTCTGAAAGGAACGGCCAAATGAATTTTGCAAAGTCTGCTCTGTTATTGCTGTTACTCATTCTGAAGCCGTTGCAGGCTTCGGAATATCAGTCACCTTCCATGCAGCAGGAAACACAGGGAATGAGTCAGTACCTTTATAAAAACAGACTCAATTATGCCCTTTTGTATTTCGTTCAACCTGGCTGTGCGTATTGCCAACAACAGTTGCCGGTAATGGGAGAGTTTCAGGCCCAGACAGGATTGTATGTAAAGACCATCGATATCATTCAGAACCCGGAAGTACGGACAAAGTTTAACGTCAACGCCACGCCGGTCATTGTGTTGATCAAACGCAATGGCAGCGCAAGGAACTGGCAGACCGTATCAATCGGGTACTCCCCCCTTCTGACGCTTCGTGCTGACGTTTTCAAGCTGGTTCGCCTTATGAACGGCCATGCAGCTACCGGACAGTATCAGGCCCGTACTCAACCTAATGCGGCAACGCAAATTACCCAATAGGTACTAAAGATGAAGAAACTAATACGCTTTGGCCTCCTTTTCATTGCCGCCATTTCACCTCTGGCGGCAATGGCCGATAACTGGGCTGATAAGTGGTTTGATAATGCTGTGTATGACTCACCGAGCAGCTTCGACAGCCAGAAACGGGGATATTACACAATGGGGGGGTTTACCGCCCGAACCACAACCAGTACCGATTACCCGATTACCATTTCTCCCCCACGCCTTTCCGTAGGCTGTGGTGGTATTGACGGATTTCTGGGGGGATTCTCGTTTCTTGATCCTGATTATCTGGTTGAAAAGGCACAACGTGCAATGCAGGCCGCGCCCTATGTGGCCTTTGATATGGCCCTTAAAACAATGTGTAAGGAGTGCGCCGACACGCTGGGGAAAATCGAGCAAATAACGAACTTCCTGAACGGTATTCAACTCAATGAATGTGCGCTGGCGAAACCCATTGCGACAGCGATGGTGGAGCGTGACCCAGAGGCGCTTAAGGGTATGTTAACGGAAATGACCGGCGTCAAAAACCTTGAAGAAGCTACTGATCGTATGTGGAGCGATACCACTTCAAAGATTAAAGCTGCCGATGACAAACCTATCGCTGACCTCAAATCTATGATTGCAGGATGCCCTGCTGACTTCCGTGATCTGATGCAGCACGGCTCTATTGTCCAGCGAGCTGCCGCCAAAGTAGGGATGTCTGACTTTGCCGATACCATTCGCGGCTATCTTGGGGATGTCTGGATCGAGTCCAAAACCAATGACAAAATTCCAATTGCCAAAAGTGTGACCAGTTGCCCTCAGAACAAACGCTATTCTCTCGATGACATGCTTAATGGCCGCTCTTACATCAAGACCATCGACCAGCAATGCGTACCGTCAGGCTCCCGTCCGGTTCGCACGGTTGTTTATCAGAAAATGGAAAGCATTCTGACGCGCATTAAAAACAACCAGCCGTTGAACAGCGAAAACCAGGCATTCATCAACCAGACCAATATTCCGATATACGCCATTCTGAAACAGTCGGTCGTCTCCGGTCAGGATCAGGTCATGCTGAACGTCCTGAGCGAGTTCGTTGGCCTCTATTACACCTACTACATCTTTACCGATTTATACCGCAACTCGGAAAACACCTTTAACAAAGTCAATGAAATGGTATCGACGCCGTTAAGCGATCCGAATGCCGGTTCCAAGCCGTGCCGGATGGATCTGTTTAAACCGGCTATCGCGAAATTTGACGATTTGATTGTGCAGTCCCGCGAGGCTGGCGTGAAAGTTGAAGCCGAATTTAACAGCAAATTGCAGTCCTACATGCTTAACCAGAGCTTTATCAAATCGGTCGAGACAGAAGATCGCCAGGGCCAGACTGACCGTGCTGCCGGGAGTTTACGTTGATGAAGAAAACGCACTTTCTTTTACTGGCGCTCCTGTGCGCCAGTCCTTCAGCCTTTGCGCTGGACGGCGAATATGTGGTGATGGGAGGGTTCTCTACCATCGTTAACGCATTCACTCGCCTGAAGCTGATGTTTAACGACAACGAATACAAAACCATGATTTCGGCATTCGTGGTCGTCGGCATGGTGGCGGCATTACTGCTTAAATCGGCTAAAGGTGGACTGGAATTTCTGGAAACCGGCAAAGGCCAGATGGGACTCGGCTGGCTCTATCTGACAGTCGTCGGAACACTGTTCTACTTCGGTCTGGTAACACAAAAAGGAACCATTCATATCTACGACCAGAGCCGTAATCAGTACCAGGCGGTGAGTGGTATCCCCGACTTTTTGATAGCCACGGCAACCGTCACTAATTCCGTCTATCAGGCGTTTGTGGATATGTCGAACCGCAATACAGCCACCACCACGCGGTTTACGGGAGAAGGCACGCCAATCAAGATGTTGCTTGGCGTACTGAACCGCAATGGCGCACAGTTTGATCCTTACCTGACGGATAACATCAGGACGATGTGGAATCAGTGCTCCGCAGTGGCTCAGTCTCGCGGATTTGATCCCCGTACCTTGAAAACCGGCTCATCCGTTCTGGATGTGGTTTCCGCGCTGGCTCCGCTTCGCAATCAGGCGGTTTATACACAATGGTACAGCCCTTCCAATCCGGCAGGGGCAACTGTCACCTGTGACCAGGCATATGTGTCGCTGAAAAGCGATCTGGGCAATCCTGCGTCTTACAATGCCCGTCTTCGGGATGTATGTAGTAAAAACGGCTACCAGGTCGCGGATGCAGCACAGTTCGCTGACTGTAAAGGCCGCATGGAAGAAGGATTGCAGACCATTTTTTCTGCCAATGGCTTATCCCTGAACACCATTATGAGCAACATCGTTGTTTCTCAGGCCATTGCGGATGCCATGCTTCAGAATAACCCTGAAGTGGCCGCAAGCATGATGGCTAACCGCGCCATGATTAACGGCGGGATGGCTGACGCTATCACTAACCCGGAATGGCTGAGCTTTATCATGTCCGGTGTCATTGCCATCATTCTTTCCATCACCCCCTTGCTGTTGCTGCTCGTATTCACTCCGTTACTCGGTAAGGCACTGACGCTGCTGTTAGGTCTGTGGATTTTCATTACCACCTGGCAGATTGCTGACACATTACTATTGCAGGCGGGTACGGATGAAATACTCACGGCCATGAGTGATATTCGCTCAATGGGACTGGGTATCGATGCGGTTCAAATGGGGCCATCCTCCACCATGAAAGCCATGTCCGTAATGGCTTCCGCAAGGGAAACAGCCGTTCAGATTGCAATGCTGGTCGCTGCAATGTTTGGCATCAGTGCTTATGGCCTCGGTGCGTTCGGTCAGAAAGCGATGGGACGGCTGGATCGCGTTACTGAAGAAGTCAGTGATAAAGCCTTTACCCCTGAAGGAAAAGGCGCACAAATTAACGCTATGCGTCAGGGTCATGCCACACTGCAAACGGCTGCGGAAGTCGGCAGCATCGAGCAAATGAGCAATGCCACTTCGTACCGTGACACATCGGATACCTTCAGTTCCAACCTTCAGATTCAGGGGCTTGGTGGCAGTGTTGGTACAGCGGCACAGCGTTCCGCGTCAGTGGACGCTGGTCGTTCAACGGGTACGGTTAAAGGTTATGAAGGGGGGAATGTTGGAGGGGGCTATATGCCTGCTGAAGCCACGGCCATGACCTCCACGCAAGCCTCGGTCGGTGACGGAAGGGGCCGTGAAGCGGCTGCGGATAGCGCCGGTATGAACGTCACAGATATGACCGCATTGAATACCGGTGTCGGCACGACAATGCAGACGTCTGATGCAAAATCGAACCTACAGCACGGCGGGGGGCAACTCGATACACTGGCCGCACAGCAACGCGATGTGCATGGTACTGAGCGTGGTGTGCAGATTGGTCATGCTGGCGGGGTTCGTGACGCAGCCAGTGCCGCAGGTAAATCGGTTACGGCATTTAGCAGGGAAAGTACGGCAACCAGCCAGACCAGTGAACACGCATCCGGTCAGGGTCAGTTGCAAGCCGCAGGCTCACTGACAGGCATGCACTCACGCGGTGTTTATACTGCCGGTGCTGAAAGTGATGAACGTCTTGGCCGCACTCAGGCGCTCCATAACGCATATGACGAAAACGGCGGCATCACAAGTGGTGTTACGGAATCACAGACTGAGCATTTGAAACAGAACCTGAGTGATATGCGCGAGCAACGCGCCAATGTCAACGAAATTGGAGCGGCCACAGGAACATCGGAACCGGAATCCCGCACTATCCTCTCTGCGGCTCGTTCGGCTGAACAAATGGGTACGCTCGAAGGGAATCACTACAGCCCTGAGCAAATGCAGTCAAACAGCGCCTGGTCTAGCGAGAAAGGCGCTAACGTCATTCAGGGTGAAAAAGCAGTATTCAAGGAAACCGGGCAATCCATGCCAGTGACAGCGCAACGCCGGGGTGAAATTGAGACACACACCACCCTGGCCGAGCAAGGCAAGTTCGATACTGTTAGCAATGTAATAGGGGGTGATGCGCCAGCGGCTGATGCAATCGCCGGGGCAAATACCAACATGGCCGTGACTAAAAACGAGGCGCAAAAACTGGCTAACAATGGCCTGCTTGATCCAGTTCAGGTTCAGGCGATCCCGGATAACTCAGTCGGGACGGTTCACATGGGTCTACGCCTGGGTGAAGATGGAAAAGCGGTAGCGACGTCAAGCGTGGCAACCGGTCAGAGCACGTCTATCGATAACAGCTTCCGCAACGACAGCGGTCAGACGATGGGTACAGAAACAAGTGCGCTACAGCAGCTTGAAAGCCCGCAGGCAGTTAACCAGTTGCTGACGGCCAGTGAACAAAAGCTGTCCGGTTCTTCGCCGCTGACCTTTGCAACTGAGGCTTCCCGCGCCCTGAACCCTATTTACAACCAGGCACAACAAGCGTTGTCAACAAACTCAACTGCGGCCAGTGCGGGGGTTTCCACTCCAGCTATCGGCAAATTGTTTGGTCTTAGCGCAAGTGCTGTAGCCCAGGTAGAGCAGTCAAATGTAAACAGTGGGTCGATTGATCTGAACACGGCACTATTCCAGCATAAGGTTGATGGTTATCGTCAGGAAGCTGAAAAATCGGCTGATGCGATGTCTCTCACTGGTGCTAAGCGTGAGCAGTACATTACTGATGTGGTAGCCCCTCAAGCCTCCACGCTCTTTAAAACGGTTAAAGAGGGTTATACAGAACTATCAGCTAGCAATGCTGACAGGTCTACAGGGAACGAGATGCGAACCCCTGGCGCTCCACAGGATGATAAGCAAGTCACCACACAACCACGGGAAAATATGTTCTCAGTAAACGGGGCTGGTAGCCCACAGGAGTACATGGCAATGCAGCGCCAGCAACATAGCCAACCGACCCCACAGGATGACAAGCATGTCACCACGCAGGCACAGGAAAATACATTCTCAGGAAACGGGGCTGGTAGCCCACAGGAATATATGGCAACGCCGCGCCAGCAACATTATCAACCGGCCCCACGGGATAAGCCAGCAGGTCTTGAGGGGACGCAAATCAGCAGCGCCAGCAAAGATGATGATTCTGCATCATCGGCGCACCCCCCAGTAAATCTGGAAAGCTCCCAACAAGGCATACCTGTTGAGGCAGATACCGGCTCTAAACAGGGGAACATACCGCGTTAAACCCTACCTCGCACTTGCATAGATAACACTAATGTGTTACAGAGTAAATGCGGGGATTTAATTTTATTGTTGATGAACCGACCATAATGATGAGGATACGCTATGAAAAAATGGCTTGCTACGCTCATTGATGACCTGAAATTTTTAGGTTCTGAAGTGAAAAAAGAATGCGTTAATCTTGAGGTAACTCCGGCAGCGAAAGTGACTGATTCAGCTAAACCACATTTGCCGGTTTATATCCCTTTTGATTCAAAATGTCCCGGTACGAATGTAAAATTTTATCGTCACTAATTTGCGCATGCGCAAAAATGCAGGACTGCCGTCTGCATTTTTTTTGCCATGCCATGATACAAATTTATATCATGGTGCTATATGCTTAAACCTGTTTGTATTTTTATCATGCTATGTCTTCCGATGACGGCAGGAGCAATCGAACTGACCGCCGCAGACAGTGCAGCATCACAAAAAATTCAGTATATGCAGCAACGGGCAGGAACCGATCATTCCCGGATGGCCGCTTATATTCAGGCTGACCAGGTGTTTACGCAGTGGTGCGGAAAACCGGCAACCGTCAGGGATTTGAAACGTATTACGACACAGGAAGGATTTACCGACCTGTATTCCCGTCTGTCGGAAGGTAAAGCACTCGGCATGACGCAGACCAGAGCATTACTAATGAACAACAACCCAGAGTTTTGTAAGGAGAAGAAATGAACGACGATATGATTAATATTATTGGTATCGGTTGTCTGGCCGCACTATTCTGGTATATCCAGATCCACCGCCCAAAGAAAAAACTCAAGACGCCGGGAGAATTACAACTTAAGTCCGTCATGACCTCTGACGAGCGTGAAATGTACTCGGCATTGAAAACACTTTTTGCTGCGCCCTATATTATCAAAAACAATGTGACGCTCGATGACCTGGTATTCTCACCATCACTAAATAAGAAACCGTTCTTCCATAAAGCCATGCGCGAGCAGAAAGTTGGTTGGCTGATCCTGAATGACAAGTACACACCGGTTCTGGCCGTGGATTTCACAACGAGTGATGATGAAATTAAACTGAATTGCCTCGCCAGCGCGGGTATTCCCTGCTGCATCATGGACTCAGGTACGCCAGCAACAAAAATTGCTGATGAACTTACCCAGGCCGCTGCTGAATTGTCTCTGCCGCTGACCGGCGCACTGCCAGGAACTGAACCCCATACCTCCGCAGCCGCCTGACAGGAACAGAGCGGCCCTTCGGGGCCGTTCTGTGATGATATAATGCTTAAGCATTCTTTCCCGCAAAAAATCGACGCTTACTGCCATACCGTCCGGGTTTTGACCTCCCCTTGCGATTATGCGCTGTCGGAAACTATCCGTGATGCGTCTCGTGAACTCGCCAGACTTGTCAGCCATGATTACCGGCATAACCCTCCGGCACGGTGCTATCAGGTATTCAGCGCCTCTGGCCGGGGGTGCTGGATTATCGGGATCTGTGCGGAAGCAAAGGATTCGTTGCAGTCCCGCTTTTCCGCTCTGTCTCAGAGCCAGCGTCTTATTGACCGCCACCACTGCACCGATAATATTGCGCTGATTATCGAATATGAACTAAACAAAATGCCCGTGAGAAATATCACGGGCATTTAATAGCAAATATATAAAGCGTTACGCGTAACGTTATTTTTTAGGCTTGCTAACCATGTTGTAAATAATGCAGCCAAAGAATGCCGCCACGACAAGAATCGCCTGCCAGAACATGATTGGATCATGAGTCATAATAGTTCTCCGTCTGTAATAGTCAGTAAAGACTGAGATCAGTATAAGCCCTGTCGCGAGAACATAAGTAAAACTAAAAGGTGATTGGGATTAATCCAGGATGCGCCGGGGTAACGGCGCTGCCGTATCAGTAAACCACTTTCCAGACATGTGAAGGGATTTTGTCATACAGCTTGCCGGTTTTGATTTCCGCATAGCGATGATCGGACGCAGAATAAAACACGACAAGTTCTGATGCGGGGAGTGAATCTTCTTTACGCTGAATGATTTTATCCAGCGTGGTGATTTCAGTCACGCGACGGAGTTGTAATAGCCAGTCCTGCTTATTCATTTCACTATTCCTTTTCACTAATCTCTGACCAGTTGCGGCCCGGCGTAGTTGTCAAAGCGTGACCACTGACCGTTGAACGTCAGTCTGAGTGTACCAATTGGCCCATTGCGCTGCTTGCCCAGAATGATTTCGGCAATGCCCTTATCCTCCGACCGCTCGTTATACACCTCATCGCGATAAATGAAGATGATAAGGTCGGCATCCTGTTCAATGGAGCCGGATTCCCGTAAATCTGAGTTGATAGGACGCTTGTCAGCACGCGATTCCAGCGAGCGATTTAGCTGTGACAGAGCTACCACCGGTATATTCAGTTCTTTAGCCAGACTTTTGAGCGCCCGGCTGATCTCCGCAATTTCCAGAGTACGGTTTGAGGAATGTTCAGGTACGCGCATAAGCTGAAGGTAATCGACCATAATCATTGCCAGTCCACCCGTTTCACGGTGCAGACGGCGCGCCCGTGCGCGAACAGTTTGCGGGGTGAGTCCTGATTCATCGTCAATGAAGATATTGTTGCGCTCGGAGAGAATACCGGTAGTCCCTGTCAGGCGAGTCCAGTCCTCGTCTGTCATTAGCCCCGTGCGGATATTAGTCTGATCGATACGTCCCAGTGAGGCATACATACGCATCATCAGTTGCTCTTTAGGCATTTCCAGACTGAAAATTAATACGGCTTTATCCTGACACAACGAGACGTTTTCGCAGATATTCATGGCAAACGTAGTTTTACCCATCGATGGCCGCGCGGCCACCACAATCAGATCGCCGTTTTGCAAACCAGCGGTCTTCTTATTGAGATCGGTATAACCGGTATCCAGCCCCGTCACGCCGTCATGAGGGGTATCAACCAAAGCCTGCAAACGTTCAACGGTACTGTCCATTACGTCGAGGATTGAGGTCGGCCCGGCCTGTCGATCATCGCGTGACGCGGTGATGTGCATCACTTTACGCTCAGCCAAATCAACAAGCTCAGCCGCATTCATACCCCGTGGCTGAAGTGTCTGCGTAGCGATCTCATTCACTGCCGCCAACAATTCGCGCTTTAACGCCGCTTCCCGGACGATATCAGCATAGGCGTGAATATTTGCCGCGCTGGGTGTGTTCTTGGAGAGTGTTGCCAGATAGCCAAACCCGCCACAGGCATCCTCAAGCCCTTTCCCGCTAAGTTGTTCACTCAGGGTAATCAGGTCAATTGGGCTACCACGTTTAATCAGGGAGCGCATTTCACTGAAGATAACCCGGTGCTGACGTAGATAGAAATCAGCCTCCCCTACGACTTCAGTGACACTATCCCATTCATCATTAACCAGCATTAAACCGCCCAGAACGGACTGCTCAGCCTCTATAGAATGAGGGACAGGTAATCCCTGTTCACTGTTGTCTTTTTGGTTTGTCATGGTGTCACGGCCATCGTCTGCATTAAGGTTGAAAATAACAGATAAGTGTTATCTGCTGCAAAATATTACTACGCACGGCACAACACGGCAAAGTGAATGATCGGTTTACCACTGAAACCCGTTATTTGTCGGATAATACTTATCAGACAGATAACGGGTTGGACAAGCCGCAGGTGCGTCAGAGTACTGTAAAATAGGGCTTCAGCGATTCAGATTAATCAGCGGTATTATCCAGAATAAATTTCTCTGCCACCTCATGCTCGTCAAAGCAGGAAATAACAAACACCTCACCGACATAATCCCCCCGAACTTCGAATTCGAATGCGTCATTTTTGGCGCATTCTTTTCTGTCAGCATCTACAGGAACGATTCTGAGGTTGTCGTACTCCGCATCATCCCCAAACGGCAGATCGTTTATGATTTGGCGCAGCGGTCGCACATCATACTCGCTGCTCTCGCGGCAGGCATCACGAACCTCCCCGCCTAAAGTGTCCAGCACATCCCTACCAATAACCGTGTCGCCGTGACCACGCATCATTTCTGAAACCGCAAAAATAACACCTCGTAGAAACCCCGTATTCTCAGCGCCTTTTACTGAATCAACCTGGTCAGTCATTTCGTTCCCGCCATCTGTATGATATGAATTTATATCAAAGATATAACAGATAAGTGTTATCTGCAAGGTTAACTCAACAGCGCGTGATATCCTGGGGGCTACCGGAATGTCAGCCCTTGAAGTGGCCTGAACGTCAAAAATCTATGGTTCCGGGAGGTGGCGGCAAAAACGGATTACGTTTATCTGTGGGTCGATTAACAGGTGTTCCCTGCTTTATTTCGGTTGCACTTTTCTGATAAGACACACCCTGAATATGGAAATAGGTCAGACCATCCGGGATCAATTCCAGAGAACGTTTCCGCTGGGAAAGCAAAAAGTCCGAACGGAATTCCACGCTATCATCCTTCTCAGTCACGCCGTCAACGACCTGGTGGATGGATGGATGGAAATGCTCGGACTCATCATCAACGTCTTGAATAAAGCGCACCTGATATTCCCGTGCATGCTTATCGGAATGCTTCACTCCGGCTGACTGGCTGAACAAAACGATGTTGTAGCCTCCCGACTCCTTTTGCCTGCGACGACTGCCCTTCGCTTCCCTTTGTACCTGCGTAGAACGAAAACTAATGCCATCCAGTCGGTATTTCTCTGAGACGCCGAGATATTCAGCAATCGCCTGGGTGATCAGGTATTCGCTGTCCTGACGCTTACCGAATACCGGCAGGGTCATCTTGCGCGAGAAAGTTTTGAGGAAAGCGGTACGTTCGAGGCTTCTGATTGTTTTAGGGTTAAACACGCTTTCACGAGAAAAAATAAGTGAATCAAGCGCCGAAATATCAAGAATACGCATTTCTTTGAGTGGCCTGAATGCCGCTACGACTACGCGACTGCCAACAGGTGGCCTGACTTCTGATATAGCCACATCCTGCGTAGTGGCTCCGTAGAATACGGATATTCCCTGAGCATTCATACGACCTGCACGGGCTTTATCGGCAGGGGGTGGGCCGAAATTACGTTCTGGATGAACCAGCGCTTCTTCCGCCTCTGCTGATGTCTCAAAAACTCTTGCGCGATATAACGCTGTTTCGCCGTCGATAACTCGTATAGGCGATTCATCTTTCTCTGTTTTAAAATAATTTAAATCAACAAATAAGTCATCGAGAAATACTTTTACAGTACGGTTAAAGAATCGCGCTTCTTCAGTCAGTGAGCGGATCATCTTCGTCCATGCACGGCTTAAATTCTCTGATGAAAATCCTCGCGACATATATATGTAATCTTCATTATAATGTGGCGGGTCAATATCCTGATAATCATTAAACTCGTCGCACAGGCAATCATAAATATCGGTGACAATATCTTCATTATCTACTTCTAAATTTTCACAAATCACCTCCTGCGCTGACGAACCGCTTACTGAATCGTAGTAATAATCTGCCTCTCTAGGGATGTAATAATCTTCAAAGACCTGATTCATTATCCCTGCAATATGCGAGACGGGGACGTTTTTACGCCGCTTGAGACAATAGCTACAGGGCTGCGCCGCTGTCCCGCTGCTCTTAACCTCTGCTTTGACATATTTTTCACCAATGCAGACATGGCATAGGTATTTATCTTCATTCATCGCAGTCTCTCCACGCGCACTATTGTCGTTGTTAGTTATGTTCTCAAAAGGACGATAATCAATATAAAATGGGTGAACGGTAAAATGTAAGTGTGTTCTATCTTCGCATTTAATCATCGTGGCCCTCCCTACTATTTATCCTGGCTTAGTCGATGGAGGGTGCGGTTAAATTCATGGGTCAAATCGTCAATGCCGTCTTCATGCGTGAGGGTTCCGGCCAGTACATCGACAATGAACTGGTTTAACGATTTACGTTTTTGTTTAGCCACCTCTACAACCACCTCTTTAAGCCCATCATCAAAACGCAATACCAGCGTGGCCGTGCCATCTTTCGCCGCTTCACTAGGGTCGTCTGCTGGTCGTTCACTGTCTGCCAGTCGGTTACGGATACGGGTAAGTTTTGCGATAAAGCGATCAATCATGGCCGGTGTAGCTGCTTCTGAATCACTGGTGACGGCCATCTGTAGGCATTGATTTATGTATGTATTAACAGGACGTTGATTGTCTTCTGCCCGTTGCGTGATGCGTCGGTGTACGTCGGTGGGTACGCGCAGGTTAAACCTGCCCTTACGTTGGCTTGGATAGAGGGGTTGCTGCTTCATAACCGGTGCTCTCGATGTAAGTGTCAACTGGACACCTCATAATAACGTCACAGCCCCTGAATGTAATCTCCTGTGTAGTGGCGGTTCAGTGGCACGGCTTGACTGTACGCTGTCGTCTGACGCTGTTTATCAGTCTCTCATCAAGCCTGATCAATCATTTTGAGAAGGTTCTCTCTGGATTCCTGTTTAAGTAGCACCTTCATTTCATGCAAATAAGAATCCATATTGTCAGACAAGTCCGTATAGGTCATAGTGCATCCATCGGCAATATACTTTCTGATGACCACTTTTAGTGCCGGATTCTCGCATAACTGTAATATATCATCATCACTGACGATATCGTTATGCCAGACCTTTTCTTTAAGCCGGGCTATTTTCCGTGAAATAATCTGAAAGGACACTGCCAGTATAAATGATGCAACAATTAGCCATGCTGCTACGTCGAAACCACCTGTCCATCCTGCTGCGATCATGTTTAAACTATAGAAGGCTGTAATACCCAACATAACCATGAATCCGGTTGGAACTCGATACTTTTCCTTAACTCCCCATGTATAATTATCTTTCCCTGGGCCATTTCGGTATGTTGACACCACCGCTTTAATACGCTGCTTTGTGTCTTCATAATCGGATATATGCACCTGATTCATCCTCGTTCTAATCTTATTACGTTATGGATAGCCACACTACCGCGCAGTCGTCTACGCCTGATCTATTTTGCTGATCATTTCTGCCCACGATTCCATTGCCGATTTTTCTGGGATTTTCGCCAGTAATACATCTTTATTGGAATATAAAAACGTGTACGTTAAGGAATAACCCTGAGTAAGATGCGTTCGGATAATAGTCTTTAACGCCGGATTTGCGCACAGATATAATACATCTGATTCGCTGACGTTATCATTGTACCAGACCTGCTCTTTATAATGGACGGACAGACCAGTATACAGCATGAATAAAAAACCCAGCACCGCCGCCCCGCCGCTACCTAATGAGAACCATTTCATTAAAGGGTCTTGCGTATCGAAGTAGGTAAATACACTCAAAAAACATACTACGGCCACCACAGAAATAAGATAACCGCGCAAGGCATATTCCGGTCTGGTGATCATTTCATAATTCGACCGTTTATCATCACCGCGATATTCTGTTACTACTTTTTCAATACGCTGCCGGGCATCGTCTTTAACCGAAATATCCACACTTTATTCCTTATTCTTCGTTATTGTGATCTTACGCTGACACCGGACAGGACGCATACCGATGGTGATACCGCAGAACTTGACCGGCGCAAATCGCCGCCCCCTGTTCTCCCACAGCCATGAGGTTATCGACGCGCTGTGCGATTTCCTGAGTGATGCCGGTAATTTTGGGTCTTTCATTTTTCTTCTCGCATGATACAAATTAATATCATAGAATGTATAACAGTAAAGTGTTACACGCAATATCTGACGTTCTCTTTTTTCTCTCTTGCGGCAAAACGTACAAAGTCCCGCAAATGCCGCATCGGGGCATTTTGTGGATATGTAGGGGGTTTAGTGGATGATCGGACACCAGATAGGCGATAAGCCAGTCTGACACGTCACCCGGCCCGGCAATTTCCATGCGGTAAAACGACAAAAAAGGCGTAAACTTCCGCAAATGAGGTATGTCGCCTGGGTATTTATTTCGGTTCCGGTGACTTGCCGGAAATCGTACACTTTTTAACGGGCCAGTCCGTGACGAGCCTGGCCGTTTCATTGATGAGGATGACTGGGCATGACAACACACGAATTACCGCACAATGTGAACCCTGATGATGCAGTGCTGACGCCTGAACGCATTGAAGCCATCGCCGCAGACGAAAGCGGTGATCCTGAAAAGCGCGAACTGGCAAGACGCCTGCTCACCGCCGATGCCTTTCTGAAGGTTGTCAGCGGCGGTGGCAGCAGCACCTCGCATCATTTTGTTAGCTCAACGGGCAAGCGCACTCTGATGACGCCAGTTGAGCTTGCGGCATGTTCGTTCAGTTCAGCCCGGCCAGAACAGGATTAACCGGCTTTCGCATGTCAGCAGGTAATAAGGAGAAGATGATGGGCTGCAATACGGTTTATCTCGATACGGAAGGAACCGGCCTCAATCCCGACACCGAGGCCATGCTGGAAATTGCCATCGCTGATGACGCTGGCAATGTTCTGCTCGACTCGCTGATTGCGCCCCCTGCCGGAATTGACACCTGGCCGCAGGCACAGACTATCCACGGGATCACCCCGGCGATGGTTGCCGGTGCGCCCTCGCTTGCCACGCTTGCACCAAAGATAGAGGCGGCGGTACGTGGTCGTGACGTGGTTATCTACAACGCGGCGTTTGACTGTGGATTCCTCGGCGTATTACTCGACAGCGCCCGTTCCGTTCAGTGCGCGATGGAAGCCTGGTCAGAACATGTCAATGAATGGGATGAGCGCTTCAACCGGCTGCGCTGGCACAAGCTTATCTCTGCCGCTGCCGCAGTGGGATTTAGCTGGCCGGGCAACGCGCACCGTGCGCTGGCCGACACGCTGGCCTGCCGCGCCGTCTGGCAGTACCTGCACAATCCCCAGGAGCGCGAACGCGTGGATGCGCTGAACCGCACCCGCCGACTGACGTCCGAAGCAGTCAGCGCCCTGCGCCGGGCTGAGCGCACTGAAGAAATGCGCCATGACCGCTGGCGCGACTACATGACAGGATTCCTTCAGACCTGGTGGCTTCAGCGCTACGGCGTGGCCCACTGGTCACGCAACCAGAAACCGGCCCTGGTCAGTGAATCGTTCGCCTTGACCTTCTTTGGCAAGCCGCTGGCGTTGCTGGCGCTTGAAGATCAGGTGTCGCAGGTATTCACCTCACGTAAAACCATTCCTGATACCCTGCGGCCTGCGAGCCACTTTGTGAAAGAAAAGTGGTTCCAGGACGAGCTTAAACCATCTGCTGCCTACATCGGCAAAAAATCCGGCTGGCTGCTGTACGACACTGCTGAAGATGCACGTATCCGGGCGCGGTTCCCGCTGCGCTTTCAGGAGCCGGTGCGTTTCCCCGGTGATGCCCTGCTGACACGCACCGCCCTGCTTAAAGCCGGAATGACGGCAGCGCAGGTAGCCTCACTGATCCCCGCAGCCGAGCGCCAGAACGGGTTTAGCGGCGACTGGTACTGCCTGTATCTGGTCGAAAAAGCCACCCTTCCGTCCCCGCTTACTGTCCCGCCCGGTTGTTGTACCCCTGACCGTTCAGCCCCGGAGTCCCTGTCGGTGGAGACGGTTTTGCAGATTCTTAAATCACAACAAGGAAAGCAATCATGATCAGTACCGTTAGTACCCTGTCCAGTCGCGACAGGTTCCATCAGATGCTGCAAGAGTTTCCGCTGCTGGCACATTACTGGAATACCGAGGAAAACTGCCTGCGCTATATAGAAATGAAAGACGCTCTCGGTGTGCTGAGCCGGGGCGAACAAATTATGGCGAGATTTTATATGTCGGTCTGGCGGGGGGATAACCATGATTTTGATTTTCTCGATGCGGCAGGTCTGCTCGATACCAGCGCCAAACGCATTGTCATGACATGGTTTACCGATCCGTTCTGGCCGTAGTCCTGGCATACTGACACGCAGCCATCAGCACCGGCTGCGCCACCAACTCATACGCATAAGGAATTATACCCATGAAAATTTCCGCTAATGGACTGGTCTTTGAAGAAGGACACCCGCAGTGCAAATGTATTCTGAGCGATGCACAGGGCGAACTCTTTGCGTTTGTTCAGTGTCTCGATACCGGCATGGATGGTCAGGAAAGTGTGATGGTTAAGCGCTACTGGGGGCGTTACAGCCACGACGACCGCGCAGGGTCGATTGAAGACATTATGCGAAACGGCGAGAAATGGCCGGTATTACCTGACTGATTTGCGCATGCGCAAAATCGATGTTCGGGAGCTACTGCTGAGATAAGGACAAATTTTGGACACTGCATTCTTTGATAACGATGAATACTGCATGGTCATGGTTCATGCCATTTGTCGCAGGTATAAGGCGCTGGGCAGTAAGGCGCAGCGCCGGGCCATTGTAGAAGATATCCGGCCTCTGATATACGTTCATCCCCGTCCTGATAGCTTCATGGCGGTATTAAACAAAAGTCTGTCTCGACAGGGGCGTAAGTTTCTTTCAGATCAGCAGAACTGGCAACATGACCTGGCAACACTGCTAAGCGCACTCAACGACGCGCTGTTCGTGCGCACGACAACCGATGATACCCTGCGCACCTGGTCTGAGGAAGATCGTCGTATCAGTCAGTTTCAGACGGATGGCGAATGTATGGCACTGCTTCTGCGCTATGCACCGGTAGTTCCTCCTGCATGTATCGCGTTGCAGCTTGTCAGATACATCAACGGATATCCGGCTGTACCGCACAGTATCACCGCCGCCGTGGTAACAATGATATTTCGCAACCTGCCACATCTGGAGTTGCTGGATGACTCTCTGATGATGGAACCTACCATTCGCGATGAATATTTCACCCCGGACACCGATCCCCGGCTGAGCTATGCCCTGTATCTGGCCGACACCCTTTACTCGTATCTGTAATGTCATTTATTCAATCAGGAGTTCACTATGGCTAAATCACCGCTTACCACCAAGATCAAGGTATCTGACCTTTTGCAGAACGGGCAGCTTGCTCAGCCCGCTATCGAAGACAATGGCAAAGAGTTTACCTTTGATATTTCGGGCGACGTTCTGACCGTCACGGTCAAAGAAAAAGCCGTCCTTGAGCCTGCCTATAAACCTGCCCCCGCTGACTTAACAAAGCTTGAGAACAATATCGCTAAACACCCCTCAATTGGTGATCGCATGAATGAAGTTCGACCGCGCACCTTCAAAAAATAGGTTGTCAGCGAATGTCTGAGCCTTCATCATTACCCAGCGCCATGCTGATGCCGGTATCCGCTATCGACTGGACACGGGTCTTCGCCATGCGCCAGCTTGCGGTTTCATCCTCAGATGCACCGCCGTACCTGCTTGCGCCTGAAGTCGCGCTCCTGCTGAGCTACATGCACGATTTGCGCGAGCGGTGCTACTTCGAAACCTTATGGAATTGCGGCGCCAGGCCAAATGAGGCACTGGCCCTCACACCGCAGGATTTTGCCTTTGATGCCGCGATGCCTTACGTCACGCTCAAAACCCTGAAACAGCGCAACCGGGGCCGTGGCCGACCGCAGAAAGACGATCTTCCCGTGCGTAATGTGGCGCTATGGGATGCGGATTACCGCGCCCGGATGCAGTCGCTGATTGCTACCTTTGGGATTCGGAAAACCGATTTACTCTGGCCGGGTCGTCGGCGTGGCGAGGATAAAGTACCGGCGTCCGTCTCGGCTGACACGGTTGCCCGGTGGCTGAACCGGGCATTAGAGGATGCAGCGCGTGACAGTGTAACGTTTAGTGTCACACCCATCGTGCCGAAAACCTTCCGGCACAGTTTTGCGATGCACATTTTGTTTAACCGGATACACCCGAAAGTGCTTCAGGCGTTGATGGGGCATAAGTCGTTTAAAAGTACGGAAGTGTATACCCGGCTATTCCTGTTTGACGTCGCCGGGCAGCATCAGGTCAGTTTTGGGTTTGACGTGGAACAGGCGCGACAGGCGTTGCAACTGGGGGTAATGAAGCCGCACCTGGATTAACCAGCATTATCGGCCTGAACACACAGACCAGAGATACCGGCCACCCAGTAAGGTCAGCCCCAGCGCCAGAATCGACAATGCCAGCACTGCCGATAAACGGAACAGCACCGCTGTCCCCGTCACGGCCATATCCCTTACGTCATTCATAACCTGCCATTCATTAAACGATGGCGGGTTCATGACGGCACTCAAAAACAGATCCACATATTCCATGCGATCCCCTGATTCACGTTAATCTTCGACCGTGCCAATACGCTTTTCACAATCGGTGCAGTACGCTGTTTTTTTCTCGTTCAGTTTCACATTATCCCACATATGGCCGTTGAACGCCTCTGCCCCATCGTAGCGATAGAACACGGATGTTGTGCCGCTGGCCGTGGCCCTAACATAAAACTAATCCCCGCCACAGTGGGGGCATTCCTGAATACCGCCGCTTATCTTTTTCATTGAAATACCATCCCCGTATTACGGTGCGATACCCGTGTCCCAGCGCCAGGTATCCGGGCCATCTTCACCATCGCAGGTACTGGCAACAACTTCATGATAGCGCTCCCCAGCCAGTTCCCGAACCATCTGATCAAGCACCCAGTGAAGATGATGTACCTCATCACTTCCACCAAACCGGCAGGCCAGTTCGATTGCCCTTTCAATACGTTGCTTTTCGTCGGTCATCGTCGTTTCCCCGGATTGACGTTTTTACTTGTTCTGCTGCCGCCAGATAGCAGGGTCAACCGGCTCCTTTTCTGACCACAACCCTCTCCGTGCAGTTCGGGCATCCCGTTCATAGCGAAGGTATGCAGGCTCAGTGGCCTGGCCCTGATAACGATAAACCCACGCCATGCCAGAATATACCTGCGTAGCGTTAATATCACGGCCATCGAGCATCAGGGTAGCCAGTAATCGCCCATACCTGTCCTGTTTATCACCCACTGCCAGCACCCTTTTTCCGGCCACCATTTCCGTCAGCACCTGTTTGGATCGCTGTCCATAAGGCTGCATCTTTTCGGGAGCATCAATCCCGTTCAGCCTGACGCGAGTGGTAACACCTTCTGCCATGATCTCCACGGTATCACCATCCAGCACCCGCACCACCTTTCCACTGATATCAGCCAGCGCAGCGAGAGGCAGGCACAACATTATCAGGGGGGCTGTCATCAACACATATTTCATTTTTCCACTCTGGACATATAACAGATAAGTGTTAGTATCATGATACATATTTATATCATGTCAAGATTTATCCACTTAGTGAACTACACAGGAGTAAATAAACATGGCTACCTTGACCAAAGAAGAAAAAGCATGGGTAAAGAAACTCAACACCATGCTGGCAAACTGTCCGTCCAGTCGTATCGGCTTCGCGACTACCGGTGATTGTGAGGTGACTCTTTTTGACGTTACACGTTACAGCGACATTTGCGATGCCGTAGAAAACGGCGGCGGCGAGTTTATCCCTAATGCTGAGAAACTGGGTGCGGCATTTGATGAGCACCTGCATTTCCCGAACCAGGTTGAAAGTACGGCGGGTTAACGCGATGGCGATTTTTATTTCCTTACGTTGTGAATTGCGGGGAGAAGGACGCTCCAGTTTTACCAATACCCGATGCTGGTCAGATGATAATGACGATCCGTTTGTCATGGCCGCAGATACCAAACGCAGTGCCAGTGACTGTATGAATGACCTGTTCAGCGATGCGAAAGACGCAGGCTGGCGAAAGGTTAATGGTGGCTGGGTCTGTCCGAACTGCATTAAACATACTGCCGCTCAGACCGATATCAGTACGCATGAGGCATGACCGGCATGCCACAACCGGTACATCAGTGCGTTTTTTTCGGTATCAGTCAGCAATCAATGCAATTTTGATGAAAGGATAAAACATGACCGTATTTAAGAATTTCCGTGAACTAGTTCAACCAGGCTGGCGCATGGAAGCCCTCGGAATGGCCGTGATAACGGGTTACTTCACTACCCTGTTTTATACTGAAGGAGGCGTGCTGGATGCCCCTCTTTTTATACAGTTAAACATGCTACTGGTAATGGGGCTGGCGGCGTGTCTGACGGCCAGCATGATCCGGTATTTCCGAAAGGGACAGGAAAGCGGCAAAAGTGACTTCTTCATGGTAAGCGCCCTTATAGCCGTCATTCATGGCGCTTACTTTGCGATAAGTAGCGCAACATTCAATGCTTTCACCGCGCATTCACCCCGGACGTCATCTACCCTTCTGTCGGATATCTATCAGTACGCCTACTTTGCTTTTGCGCTATATGCCTTTTACCGTGCAGGTCGCCGGTAATTTGCTTATCGTTCTGCCGAGAGTATCGGCAGAACTGAATACCTATAGCCTGGAATCCTGTCGCCAGCCGCCAATACTGTGATGCAAATTCCGCTTGAGTTTATCAATCGAAGAATATAACTCCCCGTATCCTGGGTTATCGTCACCGATAATCTGTGTCCATTGTTCATCAAGCGCTTCCAGTTTTCGCGCCAGCGATTCCAGTTGCGCCAGGTGTTTTCTGGCAAGCTGGGTTTCTTCTTTGAAGGTATTCCTGTGGTTCAAAACACACCTTTTAAGCAGTAGTAATAAGAATGATTTTAACAGTAATTTGCATTAAGTAACATTCGGATAATCAGATTAATCCGACAACGAAAGGTAACGCTAAATCACGCCAGACTTTCGATATTTGCGCATGCGCAAAGTCTTGCCTCCCTCTTGACCGCGAACGCAGAACTAGAATTAACCGAAAATCAGCAGCTTCTTTGCGGGTTGCCTCAGTGAGCTTGAAATCATTCGCCATACAAATATACTGTACATATAAACAGTTTAATGGTGCTTATTATGAATATGGGTTCATTTCCATCACCTTCTGAAGGTAGCGAAGACGCTCCGCTGGATCTGCATGCCTATTGTGTCAAGCGCCCTGCCAGCACGTACTTTCTTCGCTGCAACGGGGTTTCTTTAATAGATGGAGGGATCGCGCCGCAAGATTTACTTGTGGTGGATTGCTCAGTCAAACCTACACACGGGGCAATTGTCATCGCCAGAGTAGACGGTGAATTGATGGTGAAACGTCTGCAATTACGGCCCTCTCCGGCTTTAGTGTCGATGAACCCTGATTTGCCGGTGATCGCTCTGGCTACCGATATGCTGGAGATATTTGGCGTGGTGACGTTCAGCATCCGGGATCATCTTCATGTATCTTCATAGCGACGTGAATGCGTTCTATTGCAGTGTGGAGCAGGTCTTCAGACCTGACCTGGCCGGGAAGCCGGTTGCTGTACTCTCGAACAACGATTCTGCGATTGTGGCGCTTAACAGCGCGGCGAAAGCCCTGGATTTAAAAAGGGGGCAACCCCTTTTCGAAGTGCTTCCTCAAATCCACCGACATAAGGTGCATCTGTTCTCGTCTAACTACACCCTTTATGCAGAATTTTCTTCAAGATTTCATAGTGTTGTAGGGGAAAGTATGCCCCGCAGCGAAACGTACAGCATTGACGAAATTTTTGGTTCTCTCACTGGTTTCAGCCCTCAGTTTGATTACGAGATATTTGGCCGGGAACTGCGACAGAAGGTTTATCAGCAAACATCACTGACCTGCGGTATCGGCATTGCTCCTACAAAAACTCTTTGCAAAGCTGCAACCGCAGCCGCCAAAAAATACACAAAAACGCGGGGGGTGGTAGTGCTGGATGATCCTCACCGACGCGACCGTTTGCTGGCGCTAATGGACGTCAGCGATGTCTGGGGGATTGGGAGTCGCCTGGCTGTACGGTTAAAGACGGTTGGCATCAAGACCGCGCTTGAGCTTGCTCAGGCTGATACCCGCTTTATCCGTCGCCTGATGGGTGTCGTTGTAGAGCGCACAGTGCGAGAATTACGCGGAGAACCCTGTTTCGCTCTTGATGACAATCCCCCTTCCCGACAGCAAATTGTCGTGTCCCGTTCCTTTGGTGAACGCATCACCAGACTGGAGGATATGCAGCAGGCCATCTGTGCCTTTAGTTGCCGCGCCGGTGAAAAACTTCGCCGGAATAAAACCTATGCCAGCAGCATCACAGTATTTATGCAGAGCAGTCGTCATCAGCGATACACGCCTTATTTTTCCGCTATCAGGACGATCCCCCTCCCGGCGACTCAGGACTCACGGGAGCTTGTCTGCGCCGCCAGACAAGCATTAGCGTTAATCTGGAAGCCAGGTATTCAGTATGCAAAAGCCGGTGTCATGCTGGGTGATTTAGGTGATGGCCGTGAACAACTCGACTTGTTCAGCCATCACACACCAGGGAAAAATAATCTGGCGCTGATGCAATTGATGGACGCATTAAACCAGAAGCAGCGTGGCACGTTATTTCTTGCCGGGGAAGGGATACAACGCAGGTACAAGATGAAGCAACAATGGCTTTCACCCTGCTATACAACGCAATGGAAGGATTTACCGGTGGCATGGCTGAAATGACTGTACCTGCCTCACATCAATTTTGCGCATGCGCAAATGACCGTCAGGCCGTAGTGCTGGAGTCTGGGGGAAAAACCCCGTCAGAGATGGCGGGGCGGGAAAGATAAACTTAACTGCGTTGTTCCCTCAAGCGCTACAAACTACTCAATCCTCATTTGCTTCATACTGTTTCAGGCCGTCTTTTCCTTCACGATCAATTATCTCCTTGAGCACACGCGGGTACTTCCCTACCCCTTTGTAATGGATAAGTTGCCCGTTAACACGGTAGCTCTGCACCGGCCCAACTGAGGGGCGCTTTTTAGCCTTGATCAGTTCATCGGGCGCAATACCATCCTGCTTCAGTAAAGACAGGTGACGCTGGATTTTAGACAACCGTTCCTTTTCGTCCAAACTATCCTGTTCCTGCTGGTTGATTCGGGTTTCCAGCACGGAAGTCAGATCGGCGCGAATGATGCTCAGTTCACGCAAATCCATTTTTTTAAACAACGATGACCGGCGGGGAACACTTCTCAGAAACTGAATGACTTCAGCCACGGTAGGGATATTTTTCTTCATTTGCGTGTCCGTTTTCCGCTGTTACTGATTTGAGTGTAAGGAGCAAACCCCGCATCCGTCAGCACAAAGTAATCCAGATCGCTCATCTGAAATGATTTCTCAGCCGTGGTGCTGTACCAGACAAATCCTTCCTTCAGGTCTTCATCATCGACATTCACGATCAGGCTGAACGGCTCCTGATCAGGACAGGCTTTTTCGCGGCCATACAATGGGGAATACAGCCCGGAAAGGGTGATCACCTTATCACGATTTTCCTTGTAGGTACTTTTTGCCCGGTAAATTGCCGAGTGCTTAAAATCAGTGATATCAGAAAGTTTGATTTTAAATACAACGTACTTAACAAGCACCTCAATTAAGGGGGCGCTGGTCTTACTTAAAAGCGACATTGTTTGCGCTATTACCTTAGCTTTCCTCTTGTTAAGTAAGCTAATTTTATCACTCATGCACAATCACCCCTTAATTAAATTAATTAATGATTGCACAAAATATCGAATTTCACAATCAGCCATTATTTGAATTATAACAGATACGTGATACATTTTTGTATCATAGTAATTAGATTGAGGATGGTTGATTGAAATCACTAAAACTGCTGTCTCTAGTTCTGCTGTCGCTGTCAGGTACACCGGCCATCGCATCAGAAAGCACAACATCTGCGGCTGTGGGGGAAATCTCCGTCATTGCAACAGATGTTAAAGCCACTACCGGTGCGCCGGTGTTGACCAGGGATGCTCTGTTTGAACGGCTGACACATCAGGAAAGTCGCGGTAATCAGTTTGGTCGTAATGGTCTGCCGCTAACATCACCAAAGGGGGCTGTTGGTGTCGCCCAGATTATGCCGGAAACTGCGCCCGAAGCGTCAAGACTTGCAGGGCTTGCCTGGGATCACTGGCGATACCGGAATGATGCAACGTATAACCTGGCTCTTGGAAAGGCATATCTGGATTCACAACTGGATCGATATGATGGCAATCACATCCTCGCTCTTGCTGCCTACAATGCCGGGCCAGGCCGGGTTGACCAGTGGCTAAAGCGGTTTGGCGATCCCCGCAGTGGTGAGATATCTAACGATGATTTTATTCGCCTTATCCCGTTCAGAGAAACGCAGGAATACGTTGCCACCATCCTGAATGGCGCTCCCGCAAAATATGCCTACGCCCCATCCCGGAACAAACCGGGCACGACCGCAGGGCAAAAATTTGAATTTAAAGATGCTCATCCGGGCTTTACGTTCTCTGTCGCCGTAAGCAATTCCTTTGATTCTCATGCAAAACTGGTCGGTGGCTTATGACACATTACCTTTTCACCATACTGATGGCTGTTCTGGCGCTGGCTTACTATCTGTGTCTAATGCCAGAACCTCACCTGTTGCCGGATAACCTGGCTATTTTCTGCGTGTTACCGGCGTTTATCGCACTGCACATCGCCCTGCGACACATCGTTACCAGTAATGCCCTGCACGTTGGCCTGCTGATCATCAGCGCTGCATTTTTTTCGTTTTACAAAACATTCAGCGACGGAACGCCCTTTTTATATGCACTGATTGCAATCCACAGTCTGACTCTGATTGCGACTTTCTTCACCCTCCCAGTGTCCAGTACCGACGTCGTTCAGGCTCCCGCCACTGACACTGATAAACAGGATGAAGACGAAAAATGACAGGGAAGCTCGTTGGCGCATTGCTGCTCGGACTGGGCCTGATAGCCATTCTTCTGCTGGCCGGGATCAGTAAACGTCCGTCACGCACCTCTACTCAAGCACCGGTTCGCAAATATCGCCTTTCACACGAATATGAAAATAAAGGCTTTTCCGAAAAGGGGCAGAGCGAAGGGATGCTCGATATCCCTGCGACTGCCAACAAGACAGACGTCCATCATTCCAGCCACGGAACGGACTCATTGCAAACATCACTATCTGACACCGATTCCTCCACTCCCGGAGATAACTTTTGATGAGTAATACCTCCCTGCTTGCAGTTGCTGCCGTGTTTATCTTTCTTGTCCTGTACCCGCTGCTATTTGGCAAAAAAAACCGTCACCAGAAAAAGCGTGAATCCGCTGAGCGGATTATTAGCAAAGTGGCTGAGCTACAGCATCCGGGGCAGAAAATCGCCTACCTGCGCAAAGTTGATCCCTACGCATTTGAGGAACTGATTCTGACGTTGCTACAGCGTAAAGGGTTTGTGATTGCCCGAAATGAACGATACAGCGGGGATGGTGGTATCGATGGCCGGTTCCAACATCAAAACCGACTGTGGCTTGTCCAGGCTAAACGCTACTCAGGACGCATCCGCGCTGAACACGTTAGCGCATTTGCCGATGTGCTGAACCAGGCACAATGTGACGGTATTTTCGTACACACCGGCAGCACTCCTTCCTCCGTTCGCGCCGCCGTCAATGCAGGCTCGGCCCGGCGAATTGAAATCATTTCGGGCGACCGGCTGCTGGCGCTTTTTGATTCGACGCTGAAACTCACGTTCTGATACCCCTGTTAAGGATCACACCATGTTTATTCGTAAAGCCCGGCACAACCAAATCTGTGAAGAACTTCGTAACCACATCATCATGCAAGACTGGAAGTTTGAGCGTTTTGAACTTTCCTATGATGGCGGTGGTGGGCCATATAAACGCATCCTAGAATGTCGAGAGGTTGCACAGTCTGTTTCCGCATTGCCTGGCGACGAACGCCGTGTTGTGCTGCATCGTCTGGCATATATCGATGCCTGGTTAAATCGCCTTATTCCTCTCATGACTGAAGGAATGAAGCCCCGCGATAAGGAAGCATGGGATCGAGCACTGAGGGATATTCCCGCTGAACGGGTTTATGGCGATGCCTGGCATTATTGTCAGGTTGCGACCAGAGGGGATTCAGTATGAAAGTTAATCCCTGGAAAATGGTAAACGCCACAGCGTCCTGGAGTTTCTGGGCAGTGCGCAATTTACTGATAGTACCTGCGGGAATGCTATTCTTGCTTATCGCTCTGCTTTTCATTCACGATAAAACCACACCGGGTCAGTTTATCGTGGCCGTGATTCAAAATGCAGATGCCGTGACTGATGGTGTTCACTGGAAATGGCGTGAGTGCCAGCCCGTTCAAAAAGCATCCGGCTTTGAGGGTACTGGTAAAATAAAAACCATCGCTCCCCCGCCTGCATCTGTTCTGGCTGCGGAATGCCCTGAAGTGATATCAGACGACGCGGGGTATGCCAGGCACATTGATCGCTCAATGATTAACGTTCTGGGAATGCTGTGGGCGGTATTCGCTTTTATCTGCATAGGTCTGTCCTATCTCCTGCGCAATTTCCCTCCTGTTTCTTTTAGCCTGAAAACCCACTCTAAGGACGCACTATGACAGAATTCATCTGCGTTCTGTTGTTCGGGCTGGTTGCACTACAGGCGTTCAGGCTAAGGCAAAGGCGAAAAGAGACAGACGCACTACATAATGAAAATAGCGTCCTGCGAGTCCAGCAGAAAATCATCGGAGAGATATTGCGCTGTCCAGAATACGGCCTCGCATCACAATTTCGTCGAATCCGCGTCTATAACTCAGCCCTTTTAACAGCCCCCTCACCGACGCCACACATCACGCGGCTGGAGCAGGACATCAAACTGGAAGTGATGCTCGGCAAGCTGTCATCGTGGGCTATCGGTAACAGTCTCATTGGACGTGATGACATTGCGCCTGCTTCGCGCTTTCGCCCCGATATTTATGACAAGCTGGCCCGTGATAATGATGAATTTGAAGAATTGTCGTCGGACATCGCCATGATATTCCGCCTCCATGACGATGTTCAGCGGCGCTACACCGTCAACGAGTGCCAGAGGCAGACTTCCGGCTGATTCGCGAAATTCCCACTTTTGCGCATGCGCAAACCACATTCAATAGCACAACAAAAACCCCGCCGCAGCGGGGTTTTGACCATTCGGTTAAAGTGATTTTTGTCGTGTGCGCTGTACCACCTCTTGCGTCTTCTCAACAACCCGGCTCAGCGTCGATGTCACCGCTTTATCAACGGCGGCCTCCAGCTTCATCATTGTCCGGGAGCCGAAACTTAACCCAGTGCCAAACTGCTTATCGAAACTATCCATGTCACTTTTGCTCATTGAAACCTTCCTGTCCTGAAGCGCGGTTTGCCGGAAGCCCGGAGTGGATCGCAGGTTGTCAAAAAGTTTGCCCTTATCATCCGTAATAATTCTCAGATTAACCGCCGTTTTGGTTAATGCGTTATGCAACGATTCCTGCGTGGCAAAGTTCTTTTTCCATGACTCCATCAGCGTGATTACATTGTCGAATTGCTTATCTTTGACGTTAAACATGTTATGGGTGTAACCCCATTCCATATGCCGCCATTTATCAGCATCAACAGTAATCAGCCGGTGATTAGCGAGCCGGACGTTCAGCATCGTTCCGTTTATTGACTCCACCACGCCCTGAGACTTGGACGGTACTGATTTCCCATCCCCACTAACAAGCTTGTCTGCCGGAACTGACCGGGTAAATCGCAACTTCTCTCCCTGCTGAACCTGCTTTTTCTCAACATGAAACACCTGAACGGAGTTGTTGCGACTGCCTGCTATCTCGCTGGCATTGATGCTCACGCGTGTTCCATCGGCCACCGAACGGAGTCGCAGGACATTTCCCGCTTTATCGATCGCCTCAACAGAGTAATAACCGCCTTTATCAATGCCGGGCCTCTGGCTTTCAAACATCAAGACCTGACCGGTTTTGTAGTTCACCACTGATTTCTTTTCAAACGGGTCAAGGTTTGCGTTGCGATAAAAATCGGTGTTTATCGCTGCACCGGAAAGTGACCCTTCCTTCTGAAGACCTTTGCGGATCTCAACATCAACTTTGTTACGGGAAAAGTAGTCGGGGATGATGACGGCGGTTTTCTCTCGATCCTGAGACGAAAGATTGAGCCAGGTATCAGCCAGTACATTGAGGCGCACCTTGCGGTCATTGCTGGCATTGTGCGGGTCGCTGACTTCACTGACCATCGGGCTAATATGGTTCAGGGCTTCGTCAATTTTACCCTGTACCATCTTTTCTGATGCGTGATTAATCAATGGGTTCAGAGATCGGTTAGCAAGGTCGAAATCAACATTGGTTATCCCCTGGTCAGTCAACAATGAGGGCATGTTACCCCATGCCAGCGCGTTCTCCTGGCGATCTGCAACCATAATCACCCTGGCCCCGGCGTATCGTGCCGCTTGTTGCAGGCGAATAACGTTCTCAGCCCCCATCTGCGACACGTTTTCGACAACCCAGAGTTCCTTACCGGCTTTCAGGGTCTGACGCTCAGCAATCCGCTGCTCCATCGTATCGAGGTGCTGGTAGATATTCCCCGAAAACTTAATGTGCTCACGAAGCTGCCTGACACCTTCAGCCGTGGTAGAAAATCCCTTTACCCGGTATCCCCGTTCTTTAGCAATGTCCTTCCCAAGCTCCCGCATCACGTCGCGATGGCCGCTTAAATCGCTGCCGGTGATCAGCACCGCCTCATCACGGCTGGTCATCACCGTGTTTAGCGCCGATTTTGCCGCTGCCGAAAGCGGCTCGGCAAGTCCTCCCCGGACTTTTTCATCACGCGCGGCCATATAGCGCTCGATGAGCGACTTACCGGCAATAGCCGGATAACGGTCTTTCCCCTGTAACATATGGCGCACTATCTGGGTTTCATGCCGGATGTTCTGAGGGAGAGTATAAAAATTCTCGCGATGAGGCTTATCATGGTTAACATATGACAAGCCGATCTCCCCGCGCTGCCGCAGGTTATATACTGCCGTCTCAACATCGCGGATATCGTATGTACCCAGGGTATTTTTGAGGGTTTCCGTCACCAGGGCGGTATGACTGAAAACACCATGCTTAAGCGCCAGTTTCTCCGTCGCCTGAGTGATATCGGCATAAAGCTGGCGTGTATCCGTGTGTCCCGCATTCAGTTGTGCCGCAGCACGTTTAAGATCGCCCCCGGAAAACCCTTCCAGCGAGGTAGTTTTATTCGCATCGTGCTCGGCCAGAGCGCCGATAACCTTGCGCACATCGTCCACATACAGCCTTGCACCTTGTCTTGCACGGCTCAGCGCAACATAAAAGCTGCGCTCGTTAACCAGATTTCTGCGCCATGATTCAACTTGCGCCATGATGTTGTTTACGGTCTTACCCTGTGCTTTATAGGCCGTCAGCGCATAGTTATGAGAGAGGTTGTGAAGTGCAGTAGAATCAAGGGTAATGCTTTTGCCGCTGCCGTTCTCAAGGGTAAAGGTCTTCGCGGCGGCATCAATTTTCGTCAGCGTAAACTCGTCACCATTTTTAACACCGAGATCTTTTCTGGATTTGGTGAAAACGAGTTTTTCATTCTGTGAAAATGACAGGCTCTGCGGCTTAAACACGTCCACCGCAAATTTTGCATTACCGCTGATGGTCGAGGGGTCAAATGACATTTCAACACCGTCACGCGTCATCAACACTTTACCTGTGTCACGGTCGCGCTCAGTCACATGCCAGAACTCACCCTTTTTGAATCCATCGTGGTCTTGCTGGAATTCGACAACATGATACTTTGAGTAATATCGGTAATCACCACGTTCGGCTTCATTCAGGTTTGCACTGGAGAGGCCACGAACCATGACTTCATTGGCCGGTAACTCTCCACGTTGTACACGGTTATCATGTACTTCCTTGTTGAACGTATCACGACCAATATTGTCCGGGATTATGACCAGCGTATTGTCGCGGTCGTGCTCAGAAAGAGCCAGGTAGTCATTGAGGATACTGTGTTTTTCCATATCAAAAACCGATCCCTTCAGACGCTGAAAAGCTCCCGAAAAATTGCGGTCAATGGAGTCATACACGGCCTGACGCAGATTTTCATTCTCCTGGCGAATAATTGTCGTGACCTTCGACGTTGGCATTTTAAAGTCCTGAAGAACGGCAAATGGCCTCCCCCAGTCAACTGCCTCCATTTGCCTGTCATCGCCCAGGAGTAACAATTTTGCGCCGCTTCGCTCAGCTTCTTTAACAAGCGCATGCATATTGCTGGCCCCGACCAGGCTGGCCTCATCGACCAGCCAGACCTCACGACTGCTGACCGTTCCCTTCATCCGTCGGAACAGGAATGAATCGACTGTGCTGGTCGTCAGACCGGTTTCTTTCGCCAGGGTGTCTGTGGCCGAGCCAGTAGGGGCAAGGCCGAGGAAGGTGAAGCCCTTTGACTCGCCATACCCAATCAGGCACTGAAGCAGTGTTGTTTTTCCCGTACCAGCGTAACCCTGTATTGCAGACACTAAATCCTGGCTACTTGCCGCATCGATTATGGCCTGCCGCTGGTCTGACGAAAACGTAAAAGGCGCGCCAAACTGCTGCGTTTTAACACCTTCAAACTGGGTTATCCAGGCGGCTACATCGTCTCTCACTCCTACGGCTGGTCGAGTCTGTTGACCATCGAGCATGGCGAACACCATCGCGCGTTCTTTTTCAAAAGCAGCCGGAGTGGTAAAGGCCGGGCCTGGATCTTTACTTCTTGAAGCGCGGGGGAGAAGTTCACCACTGTTGGTCATCGCCCGAATAACCTGACCGATATCATCGGGTGACGCATGGCCGAGCGTTAAACGCATCGATTCTTTCAGAACTGCGCTGGCTAAGAAAACAGCCTCATCAGCCGCCTTTACCCGATAGGCAAGCCGCACATCCCTCACCAGATTTTGCACCTCCTGATCGCTAAACTCGTAATGACTCAAATATTCACGCACCAGTTTATCGGTAGCTCTGGCAAGTGGGTCGGCAGGCTGTTCGTCAAAATGCACAGGCAAATGCTCGTTTTGAGCCTTGCTTTGATGTGTTACTGACGACTCAATATTGCTGTCATGATATAAATTTACATCATCCGGGGCCGAAGAAAGATTATCATCTGCCGTCAGCTCATCCCCGGTCGCGGTTCGCTGCGTAGCCGTAAATGATTTACCAGAATCCCCTGTATGCGGCTGTGTCACGTTTTTAGCCTCGCCCGTAGTGTCAGGCTGACTTCTTTCAATTTGTGGCCTCTGTCGCTCGCGAGCGCGTTCAATAACTGAGTCAAGATCAACGCCATGTTCCGCGACGGTCGCATCCCAGATTTCTTTCAGTTCTTCCAGGGGAATGTCCGTTTTGGAGTCACGACTGTACAGAGCCGCTTTCTCCATCGATTTTGCATCGAACAGACCAAACTGATTTGCGCTCTCCAGTACCTGCGCCCTACGCTTTGAAAATGCCCCCATTAATGATTCAGGAACACCTTTTATATCCCAGAAACCATTTTTGTTATCGACGTCTTTCTCATCGCGCAATTCAATATCATAACCAAGACCAACTACCTTCTTGGCGAATATTGAGCGATAGGCCATTCCGATGGCTAACTGCGCCTCAAACATTTTCTTGGTTTCAAGGCTACGCCACTGCCCGGATGAATCCATAACTGCATTCATCACCACATTATGTGAATGAAGCTGGGGATCGTGTTTTCGTGATTCGGTATGAATATAACTGGCGTACACTAAATTATCGACTTTTTCGTATTCAGTTTTACCCTCATTTGAAATACGCGTCATCGCATATTCCCTCTCAACGAATGCCATCGCTTCTTTACAAGATTGAATATGTGCAGCAACAAGACGTTTATCACCACCAACCAGAGCAAGTACAGAAACACTTTTCGGAGCCGATAGAGTAAAATCCCATCCTGGAACATGCTCTATTACGCCCCCACTCCCAATCTTGCCTAAATGCGTTTCAGGATTTATTCGCCCTTCAAGTAACTTAACAAAATCCTCAGAATTCACAGGGCCGCTCAAACCTAAATGTTCTGCCCCTTTTCCTCCCCACGATGAACCTATATCACCAGAGTCTTTGTCATAATATTTATCAGGCGAACTATAATAAGCCGCTGCCTTTTTCGTGCTTTCCACTTTCGCAAGACTGAGCATTAAAATCCTCCACCGATATCAGGCTGATTAATGGATTTTTCGATATTTTTGGTCGTCGTATCGTTTCTGGCCGCGCCGTTCTGTTCATGGCGCTGATTAAAGTCTTCAATCAACTGATGAAAATGAGGGTCTTCGGCATACATCTGATTGAAATCTGATTCGTCATCTTCTTCAGTGTCACTTTCTGCTTTTACACTTTTCGCCTGCATTGCCTGAGCAATCGGATTGAGGGTATTTGATTTTTCCACGTTATCTGGACTATCGGGAGGCATGGTCGCTGCGGCAGGCTCTGATGCTGGTACATCATTAATGACAGATGCAGGTGAATCAGCATGATCCCCGGATTGTGGATTTGCCCCCTTGTCACCGGTAAACGTACTGATAACATCGTCCAGAATTTGTGTTTTGGATTTTCCACTGTCTTCATCAGGAGGCGCTTTCCCCTGTGGCTTCTGAGGCTTCAGTTCGGCACTGTCCATTTCTTTGTAGATGGTGTCTAAAACATCTTCCGGCTTTATCTCGTTCTCCTGTGAATACAGCGCCATAAAGTTCTCGTCCCGCAGCGCTTTTGACTCAATAATGCCAGGATGCAGCAGCTTCATCTTATCGAATGGCATTTTGATTTTTGCTACAGGCAACCCACGCCCAAGACGCAGGTAGCAGGTGTTATCGGGCAACGACATGATTTCACTTTTCAGAACAAGATTTTGCTCCTTGCTGGCCCGATTAATCGTGGTCGCATCACGGACTTCGTTTGCGCCGTAGCTAGTGTTTTCATTGGGCTTTTCGACTTCCTGATCGCCCAACTGATCGGCCAGCCAGCTAGCGCCTTTAACCCCATTGATGCGGAAAGCAGCAAGTGAGCCAATGGAGTCCATCAGAATCTGTGCTTTCTTATCCCCGTATGTTGATTCAGCCTGTGCATTGGACTGAAAACCCAAAAACGGGAAGCCGCCAAACTTACGGCAGGTTGAAATATAATCGCATAGAGAAGGTATCTCTTGCAGGGTTCCCGCCTCATCAATGCCGGTGACGATCAGACGGTCTTCGGAGGGTTCAAGGGTCAGAATTGCTGAAATGGCCGACTCAAGCATCATTGTCATCATCGGCTTGAGTGTTTCTTTCATATCATCACGCACAGTAATAAAAACCCAGGCGTCAGAATCCTCATCATGCGCCCATTCTCGAAATGAAAAGCGGGGGCCGGTCGGTAGCGCCAGATGTTTAAAATTACGGGTGTAAGCAGTGATAACAGCACGTACAGAACCCGCTAACTTATCCAGTTCCAGATTCATAACGTTACGGGCATCGGTGGTGGCGACTACCTTAGCGATTTTATCGTTGGACATCCTAAGAATGATATTCATCAGATGTTCAACTTTCGGCTGTTTAAACCGGCGTCCAAGCTGTTCCAGCAGTGCAGAAAATAGCAGACGTGGTGCTTCTGTCCAGAAGGGGTCGCCTCCAGAGTTGTGATCGGGAATAGCCGCCTTTGCCAGGCGGTCATACATCGCGGGATTTTTACCTTCGGCCCAGAAATCCCATGTATGAGATCGGGTATCAAAAACGTTAAGAATGACGTCTTTACCAGGGCGATAAAAGCGCTTAGTAAACTCACCGGAAATGTCATACAACACGGCCTTTTGACGCAGGTCACGCGCCTGACGAAGAACATCCCTTGCCGTAGTAGACTTGCCTGTACCAGGTGAACCTATCATCGCAATGCCGGAGTTCTCCTGAAAGCGGATCAGGGGAACACCTGCTATCGAAATTCGCGAAGGACGGCCATCTTCCTTAACCCTGTCTTTAGCTGCGGCAATTAAATCGTTTATGCCAACAGCTTTTGCACCGCGAACATGCTCCTCCTTACTTTCGTCTTTGCCTTTCTTCAGAACAAAACGGAATAGATACCAGGCCGCAATTAAAGCAATCAATGCCGAAAACAACAGACTTCGAAGCAGGTTGCTGTAAAGTATTGACGCATGATCCTGCATCACCGCAGATGAGACTATTTGCTTATCGGTGACGTTTACCAGACGGCCATCAGGCAGGCGCAATGACGTTTTGCCGTTGACCATGCCAAGATGATTAACGAACATCGAGGAATAGTAGTATTTAAGGCCCATGTACCAGTCGGTGCTGTCGGTGAATCGGTATGTCATTAGCCCGGTAGATAAAGCGAAAACAATGAACACTATTTTGAAGTAACGCATTAAGGTCTGATGCAACATTCGGATGAAGTGCATCAAGACCTGACCGCCACGGTTTAGCTCCGAAACAGTGCTGTTATCCTGCTTCTTGTCGCTCATGTTTAATCCTCAATTCCGAATTGGCTTTCCAGAATTTTTTCAACTCTTTCGTTAGCCTTTTGAAAGATATGTTCGTTAGCTAAGGCGGTTGCGCTTTCAAATGTCATGGAGGGATTCGAGGCCATGATATCGAAGATGCTTTTAAACATAATCATGTAAGTGGGGAGTAGAATGTGTTTGAGTTTCGCAACGTTGCGGAACACGCCATCTTCTTCAGAAAGAAGCTGATACATGACCATCTTCTTCGCCATTTCGTTTGGGCTGATTTGTAATTTCGCGGCTTCCGTTTTCAGTAGTTCCTCATAATTCAGTGGCATTCGAAACTGGACATTCAGCCGATTTTTGGTTTTTGACATGGAAAATCTTCCCCTTGCACATTTCATGATATGAATTTGTATCATAGCAAATCTCATGCCTCCCTGCGCAAATCAATCCTTTTGAGCATCAACAACATAGTAAAGCAGGCGACATCTCGAATAATGCAGGGGGGGGCATGACATGCCTATGGCCTGTCATTACTGGTTTTCCGGCCTTTAGGTTTGCAATGTGCATGACATTTGCACATTGGGGGTCATGCCCCCCTAAAGCCAGGCGCAGCAAGGCTTTGGGCTTAGCATTGTATAATGCGTGGGGTGTGACGCGATTTTTTGTACCTGCTCAGCCACCAAACCCCTATACCTTGTCGCTTTTGATCTCCGCTCTTTGATTTCGACCACCTTCCTACACTGTTGATCACCTTCAGGGTCGAGCGCTATGACCTGGAATGAGCAACCACCTCATCGATGGCCGCTGAGCACCCCTGAACGCCGGGCGTATCTGCGCAGCAGTGCGCCCCCTGCCTTCGGCAACCTGCCGGGTCAGCATCCGGGCAACGCGACAGCGCTGCGCCGGGCGGCGGCAACGGCTCAGCTTCATGCCGCTGGCGCGGCGACGGTCTGCACCCTGAACGCCGGGCGTATCTGCGCAGCAGTGCGCCCCCTGCCTGCGGCAACCTGCCGGGTCAGCATCCGGGCAACGCGCCAGCGCTGCGCCGGGCGACGGCAACGGCTCAGCTTCATGCCGCTGGCGCGGCGACGGTCTGCACCCTGAACGCCGGGCGTATCTGCGCAGCAGTGCGCCCCCTGCCTGCGGCAACCTGCCGGGTCAGCATCCGGGCAACGCGCCAGCGCTGCGCCGGGCGACGGCAACGGCTCAGCTTCATGCCGCTGGCGCGGCGACGGTCTGCACCCTGAACGCCGGGCGTATCTGCGCAGCAGTGCGCCCCCTGCCTGCGGCAACCTGCCGGGTCAGCATCCGGGCAACGCGCCAGCGCTGCGCCGGGCGACGGCAACGGCTCAGCTTCATGCCGCTGGCGCGGCGACGGTCTGCACCCTGAACGCCGGGCGTATCTGCGCAGCAGTGCGCCCCCTGCCTGCGGCAACCTGCCGGGTCAGCATCCGGGCAACGCGCCAGCGCTGCGCCGGGCGACGGCAACGGCTCAGCTTCATGCCGCTGGCGCGGAGACGGTCTGCACCCTGAACGCCGGGCGTATCTGCGCAGCAGTGCGCCCTCTGCCTGTGGCAACCTGCCGGGGCTACATCCGGGCAACGGCAACGGCTCAGCATCATGCCGCTGGCGCGGCGACGATCTGCACCCTGAGCGCCGGGCGTATCTGCGCAGCAGTGCGCCCCCTGCCTGCGGCAACCTGCCGGGCAACTCGTGTCGATGAAAGATGACACGTTAATGGTCTGTCAAAGGTGAACGGGGATGATTGTTCTGGCGGTGTAACGTGGGAAATCTTGCGAGGGGTTCACATAACGCCTATGATACAAATTAATATCACATAAGAGGCGCGATAATGGCAGTCATACAACCCAAAGACTCACTCAACAAAAAGAAATTTCAGTTTCAGGTTCCGGCTCCGATCCTGAATGAATACAAGGAAAAAAAGGAATTACTGGAGAGCTACAATCAAAGGGTAGATATCAGTGACGACTTAGTTAAGGCGCTGAAAGATGCTATTAAGCAAATGGATAAACATCTGGCAGAATTAACCTCCCAGTCAGGCACAACTGACACGCTAGGACAGAACAAGTCAGTAGCATAAAAAAAGCAGGCATATTGCCTGCTTTCAATTTAATCTAAAGATAGCTCTTTTAGATTTTTTTCCAGCGCTTCATTAAAGCCATCGGAAAATTCAAAATCACGCCACCAAACACCCCCTCCCCATCGAATTGCAATCTGATCACCGTAGGGGCATTTACCATCAACACAAACGTAATAACCATTTTTGAGATTAGGGTAACGGTCAATAATTTCTTTTGTCTCAACTTTCACTGAGAACCCTCTTTGTAAAGCCCGGAGTTATCCGGGCGGATTATTTAAATATCCCCGTAAAATCCTGACTGGCGATCCAAACGAGCTTTTTTATATTCCCATTCATCCTGTGCAGCTTGTGCAACCCAGCCTATATCGTCATACATACGTGCAATTGCTCGCTCTGAAGCGGCTTCTGCCTGAGCATCTTCTGCCAGACCTTTCTCTACCTCATCACTGTATTCATGCAGCCACTGAGAAAAAGATTTGTATGCGGCATTAAGCAGCACTTTTGATTTTGACGTAAAAAATACTGGGGTCGCGGCATATTTACCGACGATTAATAATGACTCACCGTCCAGACCGAACACAATTTCATAACCTAAAAACGGGACTGCATTGTGCTTATTAACAACCTCATCGATAAAATCAAACTGTGAGAGCATAGCCATTTATATTAATCCTCCCGGATTACGGCGGGTGTCCGTTTAAATGATGATTCTTTAGATTCTGAGCCGGAATTTGAATTTTTGTGTTTGTGCAAAATCCTCCTTTTGGTGTGATTGTGATGATTCTTTGAGTTCGTCGCCGTATGGCATACCTGGCATAACGGATAAGACTCAAAGCAAGTATCAGGGCAAAGCCGCAGCCCTGAGCTTGCGAAGGGAACGGGTGCAGCCCTGAAGCAAGGCGGTACTTGCTTTTAGTCTCGTTATGCCATCGTGTAAGCCAGGCGAGGAACGTCACAAAGAATCCTCACTGCAAAGGGTAATGAGCACAAACAACATACCTCCCCGGAGATTGCCCACGGCAATCGGTGAAAGCGCGGGGGCCGTCAGGCCACCTGAAGCGATGCCTTTGACTCTGGGTGACGGATGGACGCCCGAACGGGGCGAGACGCGCAGCGGCTCGATGCGAAGCACGACAGCCGGGTTTTCCGGCTACACCGGAAAACACCCCTGGCACAAAAGGCTAGATTTGATTATCGAGAAAACCTGGAATAGAGGTAGTGGAAGTGGCTTTCATGGCCTGAGCAAGAAGTGCATCCCAGTCTTCGGGTGGATTTCCTGCCTTTAGCATCCCCGAAAACACCTTGTAGGCGTCCGTTTTAGAACCGTAAGCGCGAAGCGTATCGAAATCGTTAACCCAACCGATAATGATAGTTTTGTGCTCATCACTGCAACGATAGAACAAGCGGAACTGAGAAAGAAACTTGGCGCGGAACCAGTGTTTATATTCATCGCCTAACGTATCCCCCTGACGGTATTGCGGATTGAATGGGTCGGTTGCTATCCGTTCCTCGATCATCCGCTCAATCGCTTTCAGGAGCTTGGTTTCTTTTTTACCCTTGTATTCATTTGGCTTTGACGCTTTTAATGCCACTACTTTCTCAGTCAATTCTGCAATCTGCTTCAGAAAGCATGAATGAAAGAAAATTTTCCACCCGTTTAATTCTACGTATTCCATGTGTCACCGCCCGTGTTAGTTGTTAATCATCGGTAAGCGGCGCGTCTAAATCGACCTCAACTCCAGCAGCTAATGCTTTGATGCTTTCCCAAAACATCACCGGTACGGGGTGAATGTTCTTCGGATTTTTCTTCATGTCACTTTCGAGAAAAGTCAGAAACTGCGATACAACCGGGTCATCCTGTTCTTCTTCCTGTCGGGACATAATGACTTTACCGCCAGCCAGTAAGGTGTACTTAATGTACTCCCCAGGCTTGAGGTGCAAGGCATCGCGTATTGCTGCCGGGATCGTTGTCTGGCTGCGTTCGGTGAGTCGAGACTCCGCACGCAGTGACACGTCCGCACTATTTAAATATTGAGTAGCCATTGATTGAACCCTCGTCATTCCCTTCTCCTTCATCACAAGGGGCGGAGCCTAACCCGCCAGGAATAGTTCATTACTTTTACTCAGACTCCCGTACTACAGAGCTATCGGTTGGCAAAACCGCTGAGTCCTACAAGTTAAGTCGCATTAGTTGCGGTTGCTCGGATGAGCATGGCTATTATAATGCAAGTGCATTGCACAATGCAAGTGCATTACTTCCTGTGCTTTTGTATCCCTGCGAGATATTGCATAAAGCAATTCATGCAGTACATCAGGTATGACGCAGAGGGTTAATGCGAGGCGGGGTTGCATGAGGCCGTCTGTCCGAAGGATGATTTTGCGCATGCGCAAAATCACGCAAAGCGCAGGCCGTACCCGTCAGGGGCATGCCATACAGCAGACCGGGTGAAGCCCGGTCTTCATCGCCCTGCCCTAACGAAAAAAAAAGGGCCATGCGGCCCTTTTAGTTTAAAGGGATCTGCCCTGTAGATGGTTTAGCCACCATAGCAATTGTGAAAAATCGTACCCGTTCATTGCTGGAACTGTGACGCTTTTACCGCTTGCCATTCTCTCGGCCAATTGGCTAATATGATGTTGTGACATAATTTTCTTACCCGTTAATTGTGTTGCTTTCCGGGCTGTTAGCGCAGCCCGGCCCCTTTCAAGGCTTACGCCTTAATCTCTGCGATAATTTTTCTTACTTCAGTTTCTAAACCGTACATAAAAAATTCGCGTGACTGCCGGGATAATGCGCCGCTGTTGTACATTTCTGCGTTGCAGGTTTCGGGGACTAATTCGACACCAAACTGTTTACGGGCTTCCACAATGCCCTTATCTACTAATACGTCGCTGTATTCACGGCGGGTCGTGACATACTTAACACCACCAAACACAACATTAAACGGGCTGGTATTGTATTCATAAATATCCTCCATCCCGTTAAAATGCCCGTCTTCATACTTATCAGAAACTGCTTCTACTTCTGTTTTGGTCGGGCCATCTGTCCAGGAAATTTGCACACAGTCATAACTGAGTTTTTTGACGGAGAACTTAACGCCGGGGAATGCCTTTTTTAATTCGGCGCGGATGTTGCTGCTGACCGTGGCCGCTTCGCATTTGCCTTTGTTATCTTCGCGCTTTTTGAGGTGCTTATATTCCGGCGCTTCCTCGAGGCGACTTTTTTCAATCGCAAAGGCGGCATCTGAACGGGCTTTATCTTCAGCGTCCTGTCGTTCCTTGTCATCGGCGGCCTTTTTAAGGTTTTCCAGCATGGTTTCAGACACTACCTCGGTATGAACGATCCACGGCATACCGCCCCGGATAATACATTCAGGAACGAACTTCGGACGTGCGCCGGAGAAGTACACCAGGTCAAAGGCGGCATTTCCGGCCCTGACGATTGCGCCATCCCCGACCAGTTCAATTACAGTATCTTTATTACTACGATCATGAACACGGGTGATGACTGCACGGCCATATCGACCGGTTTCCAGAATCTGACCAACAACCAGAGCGCCTTTGTGCATTGTACTCATTTTGTGAACCTCTCCCGGATTACGGCGGGTGTCCGTGTGGGCTGTAACGCCCTGTTTCTGATACTAATTATAGCTAAGTTGCCCGGATTCATCCAGTTTTATTTACATATTGTGAATTTATTTTTGCCACGTTCCCGCGCCGCTGCCGAACCGTCCAGGAAAAAATCGGGGGTTCCCTTCAGGGTTCCGATTTTTATCCTTGACGGCTCTCCCGGTAATACCCTGCCGGATGGGGGAGGGTTCCCGCAGGGAGCCATCCCCCATGTAAGACCGCCGTTGACCTTCACACACGCCGCCAGACAATCACCGGTACTGATGGCCGCAATCCAGCCCTGAAGTTCGCCCACGGCGAACGGTGAAAGCGCGGGGGCCGTCAGGCCACCTGAAGCGATGCCTTTGACTCTGGGTGACGGATGGACGCCCGAACGGGGCGAGACGCGCAGCGGCTCGATGCGAAGCACGACAGCCGGGTTTTCCGGCAACGCTGGAAAACACCCCTGAGATAAATAAAAACCGTTACGCGTAACGATAAGGAAGATGAACGGCAGCAGGAAGATGATGGCAAGGCCGATAATGAGCGGCACTGCCACGGCCTAAGCAAAGCGGCAGACTGACTCACAGGAGGGTAAAACTCCGGTTGCCGCAGGCAACCGGCATGTAGTGTTGCCGTTCGCATGAGGCCGTCCTTCCGAAGGATGATTTTGCGCATGCGCAAAATCACGCAAAGCGCAGGCCGTACCCGTCAGGGGCATGCCATACAGCAGACCGGGTGAAGCCCGGTCTTCATCAGCCGGGCAGTAAAAAGGCCCGCATAGCAGGCCATTAATTATCGTGAACAAAACAGAGCTTCATAAAAACCCTGAAGCCAGTCTTTTGATTCCTGGGTGAATGGGTAGGGTTCGCCGTAGTGTTCCGCAGCTTCCCGCGCAAATGAAACACTCATTGCAGCCCGGTTAAATGCACGTTTAATCATGTTTTCCCCCTTCACTTAGCATACGGCTGGGCGGGTAAAATACGCGTGTGTGCTGTCGTTTTTATCCTGCTCAAAGGTGGCTTTCAGCACAAACGAATGACCGGCTTTCGCGTCCTGGTCGGCCAGGGCTTTTGGCATCGTTCCGTATGCAGTGGCCCCATTATCGAGGGTGATAATCATCTTAGGAACAAGGCGAATGCTATGACCAAAACCGGACTCGACCATCTTCACCCCTTTGATCGTGGCTTTCACGGTGACTTTTCCGGTTGGTGCTGCACCTTTAAAGTGCTTTTCGTGCTCGCGCTGTTCAGCCTGCATTGCCTCGACTGTACTGGTTATAGCGTCGATTAGTGGCTTATGCCCCGTGACGGTGAAATAGCAAAATTCCTCGTTACTCTCTAGCCAGCGGCGTCCGGTTTTTACACGCAAACTGAAGGACTCCATCAGTTTGATGGTTTCCTGGTAGTCTGCCGTTTTACCTTTAAAGCGGGTATTCGGGTCAAAATTTTTGGCCGGATAGCTTGCCGGTGAATACCAGTCATCATATTCAGGCATTACGATAAACTGGCCTTTCCCATACAGTTCACCGGTTTCAAAGTGTTCGTAACCATCGCAGGGGGCATGGAGGCGACCGTTACGATCTTCATTAGGCTCAATTCCATTATTCAGGTCTGAAAAAGCTTTCAGAATCCGCGCCTGCTGCTTTTTACGGATTTCAATCAGTTCAGCAATTTTCGTGTTAAGAGCATCAGTAAGGCGGGAAATCAGGTTCATGAGCGCTTTCCATCCCGAATGACGGCGGGTGTCCGTTTAGGCGCAATGCCTTGTTTAATAGTATTATTATAGTTTATTGAGTAATTTTATCCATCTAAAATTCACAATATGTAAATAATAATTATGCAGGAAAGCGCCGCCTGATACAGGCGGCATCCGGGGTTATACGCGGGACGGCAGCACCGTACCATATTGACGGCTGATAATGTCATTCAGCTTATCAACCAGATCCATACGCTTGAAAATGATATGGCCGGTTCGGGCTTTGAAATATTTAACCGTGAAGTATTCATGTTCGTAATTTTCGCCATTCCACATATTTTCACGGGTAAAATCATAAAACTGTGCGCCTGCTGCGATTCGGTGATCGGGAACATTACGGCCATCGAGAATACTCATCATTTTTTCCAGGTCATTAAGCTTATTCCGGCCCTCATCCGTCACGTAGTAACAGTTTTTGCTGTATGCGGAACCGACCATATAGTTCACAATGATTTTTTTGCCGATTTTGCACGGGCAATTAGTTTTATAATCCCAGGATAATTTTTTGAATACATCCGTCACGCCTTGCTCAAAAATCTGCCCTTTGTCCTGGTGCAATGCACGGAATGAAGCATGAATGTTATCAAGTGTTGCTTCTGGCATGCTTGGCGTATCAAGCTGCTTTTCCCAGTCGCTGATCTGCTGATGGCTCATCAGGGTTTTCATGCCGGTTTCATTCATCAGGCGTGTCCAGATCCCCGAATCAAGGTTACGCTTCATGCGCTTAATTGCGGGTTCATCGCTTGAAGCCCCCAGGCCGTTACGCACAATTTCGTGAAAACCATACATTTTCTCGTCTGTTACTTCTTTCATTAATTTCTGCGCTTCGCGAATCTTTGCCAGACCATCCGCAAAGGTGGTCATTGCATACGCAGCACGAGCAAGGATATTTTCGATTGAAATGGAAGGAACAACTTCACTGGATGAGGCAAATTCACAGATCACTTCTGGATTAATGGCGGTAGTCATAATGTCACTCCATCCCGGATTACGGCGGGTGTCCGTCTGGGCATAACGCCCTGTTTCTGATACTAATTATAGCTAAATTGCCCGGATTCATCCAGTTTTATTTACATATTGTGAATTTATTTTTGCCACGTTCCCGCGCCGCTGCCGAACCGTCCAGGAAAAAATCGGGGGTTCCCTTCAGGGTTCCGATTTTTATCCTTGACGGCTCTCCCGGTAATACCCTGCCGGATGGGGGAGGGTTCCCGCAGGGAGCCATCCCCCATGTAAGACCGCCGTTGACCTTCACACACGCCGCCAGACAATCACCGGTACTGATGGCCGCAATCCAGCCCTGAAGTTCGCCCACGGCGAACGGTGAAAGCGCGGGGGCCGTCAGGCCACCTGAAGCGATGCCTTTGACTCTGGGTGACGGATGGACGCCCGAACGGGGCGAGACGCGCAGCGGCTCGATGCGAAGCACGACAGCCGGGTTTTCCGGCTACACCGGAAAACACCCCTGGCACAAAAGGCTAGATTTGATTATCGAGAAAACCTGGAATAGAGGTAGTGGAAGTGGCTTTCATGGCCTGAGCAAGAAGTGCATCCCAGTCTTCGGGTGGATTTCCTGCCTTTAGCATCCCCGAAAACACCTTGTAGGCGTCCGTTTTAGAACCGTAAGCGCGAAGCGTATCGAAATCGTTAACCCAACCGATAATGATAGTTTTGTGCTCATCACTGCAACGATAGAACAAGCGGAACTGAGAAAGAAACTTGGCGCGGAACCAGTGTTTATATTCATCGCCTAACGTATCCCCCTGACGGTATTGCGGATTGAATGGGTCGGTTGCTATCCGTTCCTCGATCATCCGCTCAATCGCTTTCAGGAGCTTGGTTTCTTTTTTACCCTTGTATTCATTTGGCTTTGACGCTTTTAATGCCACTACTTTCTCAGTCAATTCTGCAATCTGCTTCAGAAAGCATGAATGAAAGAAAATTTTCCACCCGTTTAATTCTACGTATTCCATGTGTCACCGCCCGTGTTAGTTGTTAATCATCGGTAAGCGGCGCGTCTAAATCGACCTCAACTCCAGCAGCTAATGCTTTGATGCTTTCCCAAAACATCACCGGTACGGGGTGAATGTTCTTCGGATTTTTCTTCATGTCACTTTCGAGAAAAGTCAGAAACTGCGATACAACCGGGTCATCCTGTTCTTCTTCCTGTCGGGACATAATGACTTTACCGCCAGCCAGTAAGGTGTACTTAATGTACTCCCCAGGCTTGAGGTGCAAGGCATCGCGTATTGCTGCCGGGATCGTTGTCTGGCTGCGTTCGGTGAGTCGAGACTCCGCACGCAGTGACACGTCCGCACTATTTAAATATTGAGTAGCCATTGATTGAACCCTCGTCATTCCCTTCTCCTTCATCACAAGGGGCGGAGCCTAACCCGCCAGGAATAGTTCATTACTTTTACTCAGACTCCCGTACTACAGAGCTATCGGTTGGCAAAACCGCTGAGTCCTACAAGTTAAGTCGCATTAGTTGCGGTTGCTCGGATGAGCATGGCTATTATAATGCAAGTGCATTGCACAATGCAAGTGCATTACTTCCTGTGCTTTTGTATCCCTGCGAGATATTGCATAAAGCAATTCATGCAGTACATCAGGTATGACGCAGAGGGTTAATGCGAGGCGGGGTTGCATGAGGCCGTCTGTCCGAAGGATGATTTTGCGCATGCGCAAAATCACGCAAAGCGCAGGCCGTACCCGTCAGGGGCATGCCATACAGCAGACCGGGTGAAGCCCGGTCTTCATCGCCCTGAGCAAAGAAAAACCCCGCAGCGCGGGGTTGTCATCAAACTTCGGTTGAGCCTATCCAGTGTGTATTCAGGTACGCATCAGCGCCGTCATTCACGCCCTTCGGCTGTACTGCGGTGAGCGCCTCATGAGTCCATCCCTGCTCTGGCGCGTCCTGCATATGCAACTTCGTGCCATCGAGTGCGCGAATAATAAGAGGAAAGCGCTTCAGCGGGGTCAGGATATCGGCTTCACCTTCCTGAATATCTGTAACATAGGTCAGCATGTGTAGTTTTCCGGTTCGACGTTTTTCAGAGCGCAAATGTAGCCATAAGCGGATTGTTCATTTTCTCCATACTCATGACTTTCATTGTGCGCGAGGTCGTATAAAACAGAATCCGCTTCCTCATCCGTTAAGGTGTAGCCGTGGCGTTCTGCAATGTCGCGCACTTCACTACGCGTCCAGACGATAACTGAGATCACGGTGTCAGGGTAAACCTGTTGCAGGTATGCCAGAACTTCTTCAGGTGTGCCTACCATTAATGTTGCTCCATCCCGTATATCGGCGGGTGTCCGTGTGGGTGTCATACCCGGTTATGATGCTTTGTACTGCGTAGTGCCGGGCATCAGCCCGGCTGCGGAAATTTACTTCCTGACGGCGCTTTTCAGCACGGGGCGGTTATAGGTGACGGAATAGACGCTTTCCGTTTCGTTCTGGCGCATCGGCTCTACACGGGAGACGTTGTGGCACATATTGTTTGCCTGCATGATTTTTTCGACCTGCACAAACAGGCTGTCGTTTTCGTCGTAGGGAAAATTGAGCGTTCCTTTGTGACCGGACAGTTTAGGGATGCCGGAAAAATGAAGGGCTTTGACGCCATTTTTGGAAAAAACGGATACTGCTACACTGTTACGGGCTTCGACCATGACTGCTACTCCATCCCGGATTACGGCGGGTGTCCGTGTGGGCATAACGCCCTGTTTCTGATAATAATTATAAGCGAAGACATAAAAAAACGCCAGAATATATTCACAATATGTAAATATTAATTCTAGCGTTTTGTCTGCCTGTCAATCAGTCGGTGCTTTCAATCCAGGCTAACCGGCGACGTTCTGCGTCCTCCAGTTGCGCCATATCAATTCGCCCCAGTACATAGTCTGGAATGTCATCCTGCGCCAGGTTTCCCCGGTCATCCACGTCATAGGATTGTCTGTATTTTCGATCATAGACCGTGCGCCCCTCGGAGTGCCAGAATTCCTCTCCCTTTGTGGTGGTCAGCCTGTTTTCCTCGCGCTGGTTCCAGATCGCGGCCATAAAAAAGCCTGCGGTGATGGTCTGGCAATGAGGGCAGGCAAAATAGAAGTGGCGCTTCAGTTCATAACGCGTTGCGTATGAGCTTTTGCAGTTCTGGCATTCAGACAGCAACAGGCAACCTGACGGGTGCAATGACGCGGTATAACCTACGGCCTGCATTGCATAAATAAACGGGGTAATTGTTTCATCAACCACTTGCTTATCGGCAACAGTCAGCCGTTGCTGTGCCTGTTCAAGAACAGATTCGGGAAATACCAGGGGGTAAAATTTATTAAACATTATCAGCCTCGTTATGGTCAGGGAGGGCGATTAACCGCTCTCCGGTGTTGTACTGGTCAACAAGTGCCTGCATCGAGTCGCGGGTGTAGCCGTAAGCGCTGAGCGAATGGTCACTGGCGGTGATCGCCATCGTTCCGTTTTCAATCTGCACGAATGCCCTGATTGTGCCGAAAATGGCTTTTGTTCCTGGTGGAATCACATCAATTTTTCCCGGTTCAGTGAGGGCTGAATGCGATTTCACACTGGCTTTACCTGCGCGGTACTGGCCTTTTACCGTGTGCTTGCTGGCGGGTAAGAACTGACCGCCTTTATATTGCTGCCCGTTAACCCCGGCCTGACCGCCTTTTTTTGCTTTGCCTTTCATTGGATAACCCTGTTCGATTGTGAGCATTGCTGATTTGCCGTTAACCCAGCAGATGAAAAAGATTGTCCATAGGAGCCGCCGCAGCTACAGGCCAGCGTTCCTCATTAATGAACACGCTAAAATAATCAGGCGCATCGATGAAAATCGCCGTTTCTTCCTCGGTCTTAGCGACTGCCAGAAAAAAACGGTTATCGTTATCAATCATCTTTCCGTGCTGGCAAACGTAGTAATAGAGATCGTCGATTTGCTCATTGGTTAGCGGGGTTGCCGCTGGATCAGGTCTGGAAACAGACTGAGGGGAAATATTCATATTAAGAGCACTCCATCCCGGTTAACGGCGGGTGTCCGTGGGAAAATGGGGCGCAATGCCCCATCCAGCATTAGCGGTTAATAAACACCATCACTTTCTCAACGATCTGCCTATGTGTCAGCGTATCCACATCACGCAGCGTAAAATAACGAAACTTCCCTTCTCCAGTGTGAATCTGGGCAAACATGTCCGTGATATTGTCCGTGAAGCGTTCGCTGAGCATAAACGTTGTATTCTCATTTGACGAAACCCAGCGCAGGGGCGGCAGAACTTCGAGCATTTCCGTATAACGATTCAAAGAGATTTCAGTGACCGGCTTTACCGCCGCCTGATGCACTTCAAGCGCCACTTCCTCCCAGGTCAGGATTTTGATGTTCGGAAATTCATTCTGATACTCGGTCAATGTCGTTTTGCTGTACAAGCCAAAATAGTGATCGCTGGTTGGTGGTGTGGTGCTTTCAGGTTTGATGCAGACAATTTCCTGCGGCATAAGACGACCGGGAATGTAAAAATACATATTGGTCATGCGAGGCAGGTGCTGGATCGAGGTATTCATAATTTTAATTCCATCCCGGATGACGGCGGGTGTCCGTCTGGGCATAACGCCCTGTTTCTGATACTAATTATAGCTAAATTGCCCGGATTCATCCAGTTTTATTTACATATTGTGAATTTATTTTTGCCACGTTCCCGCGCCGCTGCCGAACCGTCCAGGAAAAAATCGGGGGTTCCCTTCAGGGTTCCGATTTTTATCCTTGACGGCTCTCCCGGTAATACCCTGCCGGATGGGGGAGGGTTCCCGCAGGGAGCCATCCCCCATGTAAGACCGCCGTTGACCTTCACACACGCCGCCAGACAATCACCGGTACTGATGGCCGCAATCCAGCCCTGAAGTTCGCCCACGGCGAACGGTGAAAGCGCGGGGGCCGTCAGGCCACCTGAAGCGATGCCTTTGACTCTGGGTGACGGATGGACGCCCGAACGGGGCGAGACGCGCAGCGGCTCGATGCGAAGCACGACAGCCGGGTTTTCCGGCAGCGCCGGAAAACACCCCTACATGAAATAAATGCCGTTATGCGTAACGACAAGGAGAACAAACAACAGCAGGAAGATGATGATAATAATGACGACGATGAACAACAGCCATGCCACTATGAAAGCGAAGCGGCAGCGTGGCAGACCTGGAGAGCTAAGGGCGGTTGCCGCAGGCAACCGGCGCGGGGTGTTGGTGTTCGCATGAGGCCGTCCGTCCGAAGGATGATTTTGCGCATGCGCAAAATCACGCAAAGCGCAGGCCATACCCGTCAGGGGCATGCCATACAGCAGACCGGGTGAAGCCCGGTCTTCATCAGCCGGGATTAAAAAAAAACCCCGATTAATCGGGGTTAGTATGGAGGCATCAACCAGAGCTTAAACCCCGGCCAGCCTGTAGGCTTCTTCTTCACTCCCCGCTAATCCATACCAGACTACACGCGCACCGGGAAAATCCATCCTGATACAAGTATTTATTGTTTCTTCAGATCTGGCTGCACGTTCAGAATAGACCGTCATGCAGGGCTTGGATTGTGTTGAGGCAATCCCGTTGATGTTCTGGCCGGGCAAATTGAACATTACGAATGTTTTTGTTTTTGGTGTTGATCGGGTTTCCGTCATGAGCGTAACGGCCAGGTCAAAGCAGGTTTTCGATACATCATAAAAAGAACTATCTTTTTTCATGACGTATTCCATTTTTGTACCCGCTTTTGCGCGTTTAATGGCGTTTTCCCGGCTCTGTTCGTTCGTCCAGCGATTTGTCTGTCTCGCGCTAGGTAACGCAACAGCACCGACCGCATAACACTCTGGCAGGTATCCATCTTTGATGAGGGCTTCAATAAACTCCCTGTAGGTGACGACACTATCTTTAAAGCGGATTTTTTTTTGCAGATGGTTTTCGGCTTTTTTAGCTACTGCATTGAGAATTGTCATAAATTGTTCCTTCCCGTATTCGGCGGGTGTCCGTTAAATGAATTTTATCTCTGGGGGCTGAAAGCCCCCTGTATTTTACTTTCGCATAAACGCCATGCAGCGCTCGATGATTTCACTGTGCGTCAGGGTGCAAAGGTCGCGGAGACGGAAATAGCGAAATTCATTCGGCGCTACGCGAACCCGCGCAAAAATATCCGTCACGTTGCCGCTATACATTTCCATCAGCATGAATGACGACGTTACTCCTTCGAAACAGCAGTTCATCGGCGGGAGCACTTCGAGCATTTCGTCAAAAATTTCTGTCGTGATTTCACTCACCGGCTGTCTAGCCGCATCGTTCGCCTGCGCTTCAACTTCTTCCCATGTCAGCAGCAGGATTGATGGATGTTCTGCCTTGTATTCCTCCAGTGATTTACCGGAGTAAGCACCGCGATAAATATCAGCGGCTGGGGTGGTATCGTCATACGTGCAGCCAGCCGGAATGATCGCCACATCCTGTGGATTGCATTTGCCTGGAATATAGAAATAGAGTTCAGTGCGGGTAACAGTTGCGGTAGTGTTTGAAGTCGTCATTTTGATATACCTTCCCGGATTACGGCGGGTGTCCGTTTTGGCTTAATGCCTTGTTTCTGATAATAATTATAGTTAAAACAGCCGTATTTTACCAGCTAATATTTACATATTGTGAATTTAATTTGTTATATCCCAATGTATACCGCTATAAAAAAAGCCCGTTTAAAACCGGCTTTTAGGTTTATTTCAACATCATCACAAAGTCTTCTGGCGACAGCGTTTTTTTTGCGTACTCAAAAAGGATGTTTCGCTTTTGCTTCATCACTTCAATTTGCTCCAGAGCATAAACCTTCGATGTCTCCGGCAGGTCTTGTAAATCACTATGAATACACATGCTATAACAATCGAGCGTTAAGAGTAGGCCGAGTACATCTGGCGAAACGTCATGCAGGTAGCGGTCGATAGGGGTGATCATCGAGATTCTTTCAATGTGCAGCGGAAAGAAGTAACCCTGACCGTTTTCGATCTCACGGATAGCAAAACCTTTGTGACGGTAGTTGAATACATACTTTGCCGTATAGTCCTGAATAATTTCCGGGATGTATGGGGCAAATGAGCCGAAAAGGTTGATAGTTGCCTGGGTGAGTTCGGCGCGGCTGTTAAGCATGATGGTGTTCATATTTTATATCCTCCCGGATGACGGCGGGTGTCCGTGTGGGCATAACGCCCTGTTTCTGATACTAATTATAGCTAAATTGCCCGGATTCATCCAGTTTTATTTACATATTGTGAATTTATTTTTGCCACGTTCCCGCGCCGCTGCCGAACCGTCCAGGAAAAAATCGGGGGTTCCCTTCAGGGTTCCGATTTTTATCCTTGACGGCTCTCCCGGTAATACCCTGCCGGATGGGGGAGGGTTCCCGCAGGGAGCCATCCCCCATGTAAGACCGCCGTTGACCTTCACACACGCCGCCAGACAATCACCGGTACTGATGGCCGCAATCCAGCCCTGAAGTTCGCCCACGGCGAACGGTGAAAGCGCGGGGGCCGTCAGGCCACCTGAAGCGATGCCTTTGACTCTGGGTGACGGATGGACGCCCGAACGGGGCGAGACGCGCAGCGGCTCGATGCGAAGCACGACAGCCGGGTTTTCCGGTAACGCCGGAAAACACCGCCTGAGCATTCGTCTTTCAGAGAATCTCTTTCAGTTCTCGTTGGATCAGTTTCTTCGCTTGCTGTCTGGCTTTGTGTTTACTGGTGCGAATTACCGAGTCATAGGCGTTAGATTTTCTGTACCCGCGACTTCGGCATAATGAACAGGTACAGCCTTCCCGACTGAAGAACAGCCCGAACGGTTTCATAATTGCTCCTTTACGTTATGGCTTTTTTATTGAAATTTCAGCGGCCATTTTCGGCCAGCGCTTCGAACAACCGTCTTACCTTTAGACGGTCATTAAAGTTGTTAAGCATGTAAGCGAGCGTATAGCGCGTCCTCCTGAATTCCATGCGCAGCGTGTCGCCCGTACTCACCTCGGCGGCAATCCCCAGAATCGATAGCTGGATGAATGCCATGTCAGCGGCAAAGGCGTCATTATCGGTACAGGATACGAACAGTTTTGCTGAGGGGTTAAAGCCTGCATCAGCCAAACCATTTGCGATTTTGATAATTAGCCCTCCCGAACCAACAGCCGGTTCCTGAACGATGGTGAAGCCGTGCTTCTGGATTTCGCTGGCAAAGTCATACTTCATCAATTCAAACTTCAGGCAGGCGAGTGATCCGGGCGTGAAATACTGGCCCATCGCTGTATTTCCCAGTTCCAGGTTCATTACGCATTCACCCAAAAAATCACGGGGGTTTTCCTGTAGTACCTGCGGTAACAGCCGAATCAACGTCTCCAGCATCCCCTTTTCTTTGGGCGAGTAGTCACCAGTCAGTTTTAACGAATTCTCGTTACACTCAGGACTCCCGGCCACAGCAGGATCGATACGGTCAGCAGCAATTCTGCATAACACCGTGAGAACATCACGGGGTGATCGGTGTGTTGTAAGTTGCCTTACGGCCTGCATAAATTGTGTTTCCGCTGATAGCACAATGCCTCCTTATTCTTGCTTTAGTAGAAGGGTGGTAGGATTCCGACCACCATCCTTTTTGCGCATGCGCAAAATCAACCGGGGCAAGCCAGTCAAAAATGAAGGTTCCGGTTTTCCGGCATCGTTGTTTCAACGTAATCACTGGCGCGGGAAATGATTTCATCGTGGGTTAATGAATCTACGTCTCTGAACGTCGCGTAAATTGGCTGATCGTTCATGACTAATGATGCAAAGCAGGTAACGATATCCGCTGCGTTAAACTCGCGGCATTTAAACGAACATCCCCGATTTGAATGGCATTCATCCATAATTTTTGAACCGTGGAACAGGTCAAATGTGCTTTTACTGATCACTTCAACGGACATACGGGCCGCATCGCGGATCGCCGTAATACAGTCATCCATATGTAACATAACCACCTGAGCATTTTGGGCCTGAAGTTGTTCCAGCGTTTCCCCTGAGTTCATACCCCGATTTTGATTGCCGTCCATCTGTACTGGTTCTAAGACGGAATATGAGCCTGGAATATAGAAGTAATACATTATTGTTCCTTCCCGTTGGCGGGTGTCCTGATCGCAATTATGAGTAGCTAAGCCCGGTCAATACGCCCGTAACCCGCGCTTTCGCAGATAAAGCGCCATGCCAGATAAGTGATTGGTGTTTTACCCTCTTTCCAGCAAGCCACTACGGATTCGGCATTTCCCGTCATGACGGCTAACTGGCCCCATTTGATGCTTGCCCGGTTTAACACCTCCGTAATTTCATCGACTGTCGGCGGTGTCCAGTTCGCGACATTGCGCAGAGTTTCTGCGCGTATCTGGACTTCCGGTTTATTGCTATAGCGTTCTTTGGGCTGTGACATAATGATGCCTCCAGTAACCCGGCCACCGTCAGGTGGCCGGGTTGGTGTTAAATTTGACCGCGTTCTGCCATCGAAATGACGTCATTCCCCGCGACGATAAAATGATCCAGTGTTCTGATTTCAAATAACTCCAGTGCGGCCTTAAGCCGTGCCGTGATGTTGATATCTGCGCGGCTTGGATCTGGGGAGCCGGATGGGTGGTTATGCGCAAAAATTACCGCCTGAGCATTCAGCATTAACGCTAACCTGGCGACTTCGCGGGGGCTGATTTGAACGGAGTTGATCGAGCCTGAATGAATGATTTCAAATGAAATTAACTGGTTCTGATTATCCAGATACAGCGCCCCAAAAAATTCTCTTTCCTTGTTTTGAAGGTGCAGGCGCAAATATTGAGTAACGGCATCGGGACTGGTGAATGAATATGACGTTTGCTTAAGACGGGACTCAAGGATGGTCATCGCCAGATTAATTATTGAGTCTTCATGATTCATTGCTGTTTACCTCTCCCGGATTACGGCGGGTGTCCGTTCGGCTTAATGCCTTTTGTGTACCGTCATTATAATACAAATTTGTATCATGACAAAGTAAAATTCACATAATGTAAATAAAAATAGCCCTTTAAAGGGCTATGAAAACATCAGGTTACTGCCGTATTTTTAGACAGTTCGGCATACCAGGCTATGCGATATTGCAGGGGCCGATACGCCAGGGAGCGGGGCGGTAACATGCGATGATAGTAAGCCAGTGAGTAATCAATTTTATTGGCGTATGAGCTAACCAATGCGCAAAAGGCATTGCTGGCTGCTTTATCCGAACCGTCGATAAACGCACTGAGGATAATGTCCAGGCGCTCGCAAGCTTTGAGTAGAATGCTACGGGCGGGGATCTCCGCTTTCACATTGAAATCAAAAACCGGCAAATCATGCTGTTGGATAAGAGCGGAAAATTGGTCGCGAATCGCGATAATTTCAGGATCGGTGCAAACATAGGATTGAGTGGTCATCAGGTATTCTCTCCCGGATTACGGCGGGTGTCCGTGTGGGCTGTAACGCCCTGTTTCTGATACTAATTATAGCTAAATTGCCCGAATTCATCCAGTTTTATTTACATATTGTGAATTTATTTTTGCCACGTTCCCGCGCCACTGCCGAACCGTCCAGGAAAAAATCGGGGGTTCCCTTCAGGGTTCCGATTTTTATCCTTGACGGCTCTCCCGGTAATACCCTGCCGGATGGGGGAGGGTTCCCGCAGGGAGCCATCCCCCATGTAAGACCGCCGTTGACCTTCACACATGCTGCCAGACATTCACCGGCGCTGATGGCCGCAATACTGCCCTGAAGTTCGCCAGCGGCGAACGGTGAAAGCGCGGGGGCCGTCAGGCCACCTGAAACGATGCCGTTGACTCCGGGCGAGGGATGGAAGCCCGAACGGGGCGAGACGCGCAGCGGCTCGATGCGAAGCACGACAGCCGGTTTTTCCGGCAGCGCCGGAAAACGCTCCCTATACAGCATGTAGTTGAAATATTAATTTAATAACACTGCTATTTCTTAATGGACAACAAAGCAGCTACACCGGCCTGAATCACAATAATTATTGCACTTAACTTTTCGAATATTTGCTGAGATAAATTAAATGAATCCTCATGAAATATTCCGTTAAGTATAAGCATCGCAACAATCAATACAGTGCCAACGATTTGTACCATAATAATTACAGTCGCCAAGAACTCATATTTTGAAACCATAATTACATAAAGCACTGCAACAACGACAGCCGTTACTTTTAGGCTAGTTCCGAAGGTATAAGCATGCCAGTTATAATCATTTATGCCTGTATGGTATATAAAGTACATCAGAGCTATGAGTGCGACCATTACTGGAATCATTAAGTAATGTATATTTTCTTTAACAATGTCCTTCATATCCGGCCTCGTCTGGATTGTAATTTTCTATGTTATCGGCAATCATCATGAAAATGTTAATTTTGCGGTTACGTCCGGCGACAGCTATTGAGGAAGTCCAACATGTCGGTGCCATTTTTTGAGACATAGAATTTCACCATCCTGTCATTAAATTCCTGCGCTTTTGCTGCCGGAATACTAATGGGGTCAAATCCATGCTTCATCAGCCAGCCGTTCATCATGTGTCGGCTTGTACGCTTGTTGCCATCAAAGAAAAACTGCTGCAACGCGCCAAACAAAAACATCACCAGCGCACCCTCAAATGGAGGTAGCGTTTTAATGTAGCGAACCCCTTCTGCGAATACCTGGTTCAGCATAGGAGCGCCTGGTATTGTTGGGAGTGGATTATGCTCACCCTGTTCACCTAACGCCACATACGGTGTATATCCTGTTTCCTCACCCTCTCCGCGAAATACGCCCCACTCAAGCGCTTCATTTCGCGCAACAATGTGATCGTCACTTTGTCCAGGTCGATTTTCCCTGTTTTGACCAACTCAATTAATTTTTTACCGCTATCAGCCAGATTAGTAACCTGCTCAGCATCAGACAATTTATGACCGCCAACAGTGACGCCATCGAGCAACGTTTGCACTTCTACATAGGTGAATGGGTTGTTTTCAAGCTTAGCGGCGTCCCATACAAATGAAGGAAGCTGCTGCTTGTAGATACTCAGGGCGCGACGTGTTTCGCCCGGCATGACAGATGGCAGTATGCTGGCTTCCCAGGTAAAGCCTAAAAGGTTTTCAGTCATCGTTTTCATTTTATCCAGCCTCTTTACTTTGATACCGCACAGACATTTTCACGCAAGTTTGCCAATCCAGAACTGATCATCCAGGAACATCCGTCCCTGACGACTATTTGCGTATTCCCCTTCACGCAGCGCATTAAGGTCAGCGTAATGCCATTTCTTTTCAAATTGCACAACTTCACGTTTATCCGGGAAAACACGGCAGGATTGCTGGATAACCTCGTAGGAACCATCATTCAGTTCAAGAACCCGAAAGATAAACTTCTTCGTGTTTTTAGCCACGATATCTTCAAATAGTGTTTTCATACGCTTACATCCATTAATGGTTTTAAGCAGGGATTTTAAAGCGATAATCATGGCGAGTCTCCTTTTTCGGCCAGCATTCCTGCTGGCCGCTTTGATCAGAATGTGTAAGTGGTAGAACGAATGGCTTTAACAAGGTGCTCAGCGGCGGCTCGCTGGCCCTTCGTTGTCGCAATAATTTTTCCTGTCTCGCGACTAACACAACTATCAACCCAGTTCTGGTACACGAAATAAATCTCCCGCGCAGCCATGTTCTTCTTATCGCCCATCGTTTCCAGTCGTTCGACAAGCTCACCGACTGTCATTTCCTCAAGTAGCTGCTTAACAGCAAAGCCAAAGGCATGTTCCATTACTGATGTAAATGTCAGCCATTCCTGGCTGTATTCGCCATAAGTAAACCCGCAGGTATCATTGAGGCCGGTGAACTTCACCCACGCATCCCAGATCAACTGCATTTCCTGCTCGGTACGCCGGGTTGGTACACCCTCAACCAAATAGGTACTAAACCGCTCTGTGGCATCATGCAGAGATTTGAACGATACCCACTTGCAGCCGTTTCGCGTAGAGACGGCATTCCTTTCGAAATCTACTTTTTCTGCCAGAACCGGGTTATTCAGAATAACGCGTTTGACTGACTGACCGATGACGTTCGTCTGATCATACGCAATGTTAATCGCAGCGCTGGGCTTAGAGGCATTACCGTTGATATCTGCGAAAAACTGCTGGCGCGTTTCAATCGGCAGGTTTTCCGTAAGCATTACGGTCACGCTGTGATGACGAATGTCCGGCATGACATCGATTACTTCACGAATACCAGCCTGACGGTGTTGGCCGTCAAAAAGGCGAATTTGAGCATCCATTGGGATTGTCACGTAACCCACAAAAGACTCGTTCATGAGATTCAGTGAAAGCTCACCATCTCAATTACCAATGAGCGGAGGGATGATGTAATCGGTTCCTGATTTAACTGCGTCAATCACATAATCTGCAAAGGCCGAAGCCCTACGACGGTTCAGTTCTCGCTGTGACCGCTCAAGTGTATGCCCTTCATTGTCGAGAGAAAGAAAGCGGCTCAATGCGCCAAACGATACCTGCATGGTGATGATACGCTGCTTACCCTGAAAACCGACAACACACGGATAATCAAAGCCAATGGTTTTTGAAATTGCTGACGGGGTAGTAACTACTTCACTCATTTTATTTGTCCTTCCCGGATTACGGCGGGTGTCCGTGTGGGCGTAATGCCCTGTTTCTGTTTCTAATTATACGCGATCTGGCTAAACCAACAAGGAAATATTTACATATTGTGAATTTATTTTTTGCGCATGCGCAAATTACATCAGTAGTTTAGCCATCGAAATACCGCTGCGGCTGGATAGGCATTCACCAGAGTCAGACCGGCCTCCCGGAAAAACGGCATCCATTGTAGGGGTGTCAGGTGGCCGTGCTGCTTTAAAAGGTTGATGACCTGTTTACGGGACAAAATAACTGGCCCCCCATCCGGGCCTCCATTTTCACACTCATCATAAACATCGCTGTATTCGTACATGCTAATCACCTAAAAAGCGGAACTTATCTGAAGCAATTTGAAAACACCACATCCTCCATCCAGCTATCAAGCTTGCCGTATGCAGGTTGTGAATTTGGGTAACTAATCAGACAGTCGATAATTGCCTGCTCAACACTTTCAGACTCGACATCACAAAGCGCTCCCTGTTGTTCAAAGTAATGCGTAACACGAACGGGATAGCCATTGCGCTTCGGATTTGGGGCAACTACGAAAACACGCCTTTCGCATAAGAGTTCAATCCCATTATGTCTGTGATAAAGGGTGAGCAATGGTTGAATCTGCTGAACGTTCCAGACGTCAATTAAGTCAATGCTGTCCCAGTTAAAACCAGGATGAACCTGGATAAACTCGTCAAACGAGCCGATAACTGAAGCACTGAAAAACTCTCGAAATTCATCCATAACACCCTCCATTCATGATAAGTAATTATATCATGAGAGCATGAATTTAGTTTAATTTATTTACATATTGTGAATAAGAATAGGTATACTCACAAAAGCACTTTTATACCTGTGAAACAGAAGGAGAAAGGTATGAGGATTCTGCGTAGCCAGGTATTCCGGTTGGCCCTAGAACAAAACCCTGCTCAAAAGGATGATATAGCGGCCATGTTCAGTTTACTGAGCCGGATCGAGATAAAGACACCCACTGACTTAACTGCGCTATTTCCCTACGCATCGACTAATGAAAGCGGGGTGACGCAAATCGGGTTTGCAGGCAGTTTTGCTGGGGGAAATTTGATTTTTACAGGCAGGTTTAATTATCCCGGTCAGTTCGTGATGGCTGAAGATATCCTGCCAGCAAAAAGCCAATGAGGACTCATGGATAAAAATAAATTGAATGAAGGTCTGGACATACTGCTTACCGAGCTACCCTGGCTTGGGGGTATCAAAGATGATACCGGCTATAAGGAAGCGTTAGCGTCCCTTTCTGAATTAAGCGGGGATGATACGACTCCGGGCATCCTGCTAAAAGTAATGGCAAATTGCATAGCAGAATATGAAGTATCACGCATACCTGAGCTACTTATTGGCGCTGACGGTACGGTGAGTCATGGTGCTGATGCGCTGATGACTCTGATGCGTCACCGCAAGATAAAAGGGCACGAACTGGCTGAAGCCCTGGAATTAAGCCCTGCGCTTTTGTCATCGATCCTGACAGGAAAGCGCGCTTTAACGATCCCACACATCTGTAAGCTGGCTGATTTCTTTGGTGTCAGCAAGTCAGTGTTTATCTGAGAACGCGGCAGACGTACAAAATTTATTTTTGTGCGCCTGCCGGGTTGGACAAGCCGCAGGCGCGTCAGGATTTAACCGCACTATAACGCCGCCCTACCTCATCAAAATCGAGCAAAAAAAAACCCTGTATGTACAGGGCTTTTGTCATGGGGTGGGTTAATGCTTCAATCTGCCAAAACCTGGCTGACCATATACTTGTTAAAGCTTTTCGTGGTCGGTGTCTGCCAGCGTACCGTTTCACCTGGTTCAACCGATTTCATAACAGTCGTGATGGTATCCACCACGCGGCCATTCTGATAGACATTAAAGCTCATTTTGACGTTCTTCAGAGCCTTGTCTGACGTATTTTTTGCAGCGCCTTTCAGTAAATAAAATGGCTGCTCGTAAGAGACTGAAATACGTGAAACATCAAAAGCACTTTCTACGTCTACTGCGGCAGAAACCTGCGAGGAAGCCATCATTAAAGAAGCGGTAATAAAAGCAGTTTTGATAAAGTTCATAATAGTATTCCGATTAATTAGCGTTATGCGTAACGGTATTTATTTTGATTTTTTAGGCAAAATCACCCAGTTTCAAATTGGTTTAACTGGTTTGATAAATGCCGTTCCAGGGTATTTTTGTTTAATCATGGATTTATTCTCCATGAAAATCAATCTGTGGTTTTCGTGATTTGAGTTAAGTTCAATAAAACCTAATTTAACCCCTTTGCTGTTATAGCAAGCATATCTTCTTTGATTGACCATGTATCACAACCAGCCAGGGGTTAAGGCTTTGAGAAGATGTGCTTTTCTCAGCATACGCTGGCGACTATCGAATAAGTCTTTATTTATAATGCCCTTATTCTTAAGGTAATTATAAAGTTCTGCTGGATAGGATTTATCAGTGCAAGCTCGATCACGAATTTTACAGACATGCTTATACCAATCAGTATAAACCAATGCGTCTTTAACAGAACTAAAGCTGACTGAAACTAATTCTTGATTAAACGTAATTTCAACACGTTTGTATTTGGCAATCACTTTCATGATTATCTCCGGTTATGGGCGCATTGCCCTAATACATATAACCTTAGCATCGGTGATATCTGATGGCAAGGAAAAATTCACAAAATGTAAATTTTTTCCTTTGCGCATGCGCAAACCTTGCCTAGTCGCATGGTACGTAAAAATGCTAGTCCTGGTGGCTACTGAGCGTGTGCAACTGCTGGTAGTATGCTGGTACTTTCTGGAGAGATTACGATGACTTACTACGTTAATGATACGCACCGTATGGTGACATTACTCATATGTGGTACGGATGCTGATGCCACTATCTATGCAGCCTGGGCCAATGAGCATCTGGGTGCAAAGCAGATTCAGGTTGAAGCGAATTGCCTTTCCCTCATTACGAGCGGTGACGAACTGCTGGGCTATTTCGGTTTCTCGATTGATAGCCTGGTAGACAAGTTGTTTTTGATGCTTCCTGTGCGTTCCCGAATTCACACAAACATGGCTTTAATTAAAGCCCTATTACGGGAGCCTAAATTATCTAAGAATCAATGTTGTATCAGGGAGAGTAAAAGCCCAACGCACTATAGCAGGCTCAGTAATACTATAAGCCTGCATGCTAAGTGGGTCAGCGATCTGTCTGGCGGCAGAAACCCTATGCGATTGCTCAGGGCTATAAGAGGTGATCTTTGATTAATAACCTATACCAGAAATATTGTCGAGTTACGACCAGGGAATAATGTTTCCACACAGACAGAACGGGCTTGATAATTAAATTGCGTTACGTATCTTCCACTACCAGACTTTAATGCTGCTTCAGACAGCTTCTTCTGTTCGTCGTTGGTTTCTGACAGGTCGCCAAACAAGTGACGAGCCAGGATCATAGCAACATGAACATCATTGTTGTTCAGAAGGTCGAGCACTTCAGGCTTTATTTCTGGATGGTTGGATAACTCAACAACTGCTGTGGGAGTGATGTTTGACAGGTGCGCTTTCAGCACATCCTCTGTTACTTCTTTGGCAATATAATTGATCGAGGAATGCACTTCACTTTCAGTAAACTGAAATACGTCTGATAATGCCATCGTCAGAATATGAACAAATGACTTTGGTGACTTCGGCAGGAGTAAAATCATGTCCTGTGTGAAATCATCAATTATATAATTCTTTCTGGTTACAGTTTTACATTTACGGACTTCCCGGATATTGCTGAGCATGCTAACCTCAATATAATTATCGTACTCAATTCAAAGGGTAATATATATGGCAAAGCTATCCTTTACAGAAAAGAAAAAACTTGAGGAAAGCCTGAAATATGTTCCTTTACCTAAAATGTGCGATACGGAAGATAACCTATGGATAAAGACTTATCTTAAACGTCTGCCTGAACGTTATCGGCAGGAAATCGCAAACCTTTATAGTATTATTTTCCTTAGAAAGCTGCATGACAGAAACCTTCATGACCTCAAACGCAAAGGCGAAGCCAGAAGGTATGCCAACGCACTGCTGCATAATATCGTGCATCTTTATGAAAAGAGCAACAAAAATGATAATGATTGTTAATACCATCACGTTAATACAATATTCCCGTCGCATCGGTAAGTAGCGTAACCGGCATTTTCTAGTTCCCTTACTGAACCTGCTATTTCGCTGTCTAACTTTAGCATAGCTGAATTGATTTTTAACGCCGCCTGACGGTCGCTTTCTGTAAACAACTTATTAGAATTCAGTACATTGTCAATCATCGGTTGTAGTTCTCGCGATGTTGCAAGCCCAAATAATAAGCTTGGAATGTTTACCGAGGCTAAATTATTACCCTTGTAAAATATTATTATCTTGGATGTTATATCAGGGTTACTAAATTCTTTGAACCGGGTTCGATATTCTGTTCTGGATTCGTGCTCCCGCTTAAAATGGTACGCTTTCTCTAACCACTCGCGCCACTTCCCGCTGTATTGTCCAATATCCACACCACGCTCTGCGGCTGAATAGCCCCAGAACGCCCATTCTTTATCGGTAAATGGAATCTTTCCCAAGCCCTCAGTGATTGAGAGGGCTGTTACGATGGCCCACTGGGGAACATCTGTCGTGCTTCCCCAACGGGCAATAGTATTACTGGCAGGTGGAGTAACGCTCTTTCTCAGACCTAGTTTAACCGCGCTGTGCGTGAGTAGTGCTATTGCATCAGCGCGGGTAAGCTCCCTTACCCTCATCATGTAAGAGAGATAGATAGAAATTGGGTAATCCCGTTCCTTCAGCAAGAGCGAGTACATTGCCTCACTCCTTGTAGATTACGGTCTTGTAAACGAAATCACTTTCATTTGCGAGTTTGACTACACCATCAACGGATACCCAGACAAATCCACTGGTTTCCTTATCAGCCATATCAGCGCCGATCACATCCTGGGAAACGTTGACCAGCAGTTCGCATTTTACGCCGTTCACCTCACCCCAAATGGTAGCTTTCAGCATCCCTTTCGATGGTTTTTTGGCGCGGTTCTGACTGGCTTGTTGGGTAGTTTTCCCTGATTCGTTAGAGCCTTTGCTGAGCCATTGCTCGAAGCTCTTAACGTCCTGGTATTCCTCTACACTTATTGCATCTTTATCTGCGGTGACAGATTCAGCCCATTCGCTCAGGAGTGTTTTTGCGTACTTAACAGCATCATCTTCAGAAGCATGCACCGGAGATTCGTTGAATGTCTTACTCGACGTGATGCCGTGTTCGAAAATGGTTTCCAGCGCCCCCAGGAATCCTTTTTCAGTCTGCTTAACCAGCAGGTTAATCCGGCCCGTTTTAAACTGATAGTCCATGTAGGCAATTGCAACAATTTCATTTTCTACGGGGTCGGCTGAAGCTGAATCATTTTGCGCATGCGCAAAATCATTACCGGTCTTCACTTCAGCAATAGCAGATACAGGGGCCGCAACAGAGCCGGTTTTCTTCGCACGACGTACCGTTGCGCGGTCAAGCTCCGTTTTCTCGACAAGTTCATTAAAAAGGTCGGGCTGAGATTCCTGGATTTTTACGAGCGTCACCAGTGTCTCGATATCTTCCGTTCTGCCTGTATTGATGATCTCTTTGATTTCTGGGGAAGCATTACGCAGGGATAACAGGCGTGATACGGTGGTATTTCCCCCTTTAAGGCCCAGCCCTTCGGCAATTTCCTGCTGTGAAACCGTTACACCGGCCTCTTTAGCCATGTCGATGTAGTTGCCTATAAAGTTAGCCCGGTCAATGATTGACATGTTATCGCGCTGAATATTGTTTTTGCCACGCTGCCAGTAATTGACGTGGGCAGGCTGATCGGCCAGCTTGCGATCAACCAGCACCTTTAGTCGAAAATCCGGTTTTGCTTTGATGGCCTGTTTCGCCGCTTCGTGTCGTGTTGCGCCATGCTGAATACGATAGCCGTGCTCATCTTTTGGATACACTTGGCAGGGTTCATGCTGGCCTTCTTCGGGGTTCAGAAAATCCCTTACGTAAGAAGCCACTAACACCGGATCAAAGGTGGTACGCGGGTTTTCTGCATCGGTATAGCATTCGTCAGGATGCACATAAAGCAACTGCCCGGCATTGTTCGCGCTGTTCTGCTGTGCAACCTGAGAAATGCTGCTGAGTGAACCTGCTACGTTATTTTTCTTAAAGCTCATTATGCCACCTCGTTAAAAATATGATTTAAAACCGCTTTCATTTCTTTTGCCGCCGTTCTGCCATTGCCATCCCGATATTTCCAGACAGGCTGGGAATCACTAAGTGTTGCGCCGGTAGGCGAACGATATGGCAACAATGGCGTGATATTCAGCCCTTCAAAAGAAAGCAACTGGTCATAAAATTCCTTGTCGCGTTTGCGGCGAGAATCATACTTATTAGGAAGAACGATGCAGGCTGGCATTTGGTAAATTTCATTACCCGCTTCATTGTTCAGATGAGTGACCAACTGAGAGGTGATAGTCAGCACATCTACTACGCCATTAATGGAAATCTTGTTAAGTTCGCTGGTCACAACAGTAGTGGTAGAAGCCAGCAGGGATGCCTGCTGGCGGTTCCCTTCACTCGGTGGTGAATCAATAACAATCAGATCGAATTCTTCACGCAGCGCAGCCATATGCTTCGCCGGGAACGTATAAATACCTTCACTGAAAGGAATACCATCAACATCTTTCATAAAGTGGTCGGCTGGGAGAAAGAATATATTTTCGTCCAGTTGATAAATTGGGTTTTCAATCCCTTCCTCAGTGAATAAATCACTGGCGGTCGCGAATTCTGGTAGTTCAGGCGTGGTAGAGCCGGTGAAAACTTCGGTCAGGTGTTTGTCGAAATCGATACCCAGAACTTTAAGGCCAAGCTCTGCGGCGTACCAAATTTGATGGGCTGCGGATGTAGTTTTACCGACGCCACCTTTTGCATTGCCGTTAGATATAACAGGGCATTTTGCACGGATGGCCTTTAAAACAGCGTCACTGATGGTAGAAACCTTCAATGCCACTGCGGGTTTGCGCTTCTGCTGCGTCTTTGTCATTCGACAAATCTCCGGTTATGGATTTCTTATCCCCGTCAGCATTTGCTGACATTCAAAATATAACAGATAAGTGTTATAGATTACAACCTTAAATTTCCTCATTTTGCGCATGCGCAAAAATGAAAGATTCATCAACCTACTGATATTACTAGTAGCCTGTTGACGTGCTACATGTTTATGATACATATTTATATCATGTAAATTTGTAACAGTAAACCGTTACAGGAGAGAGCCAGTGTTAACAGAGAAACGCCGCCGAGGGCCACCTAAATCTGACACCGCCCCACTGAGTGGGAAAGAACGAGCCAGACGGCACAGGAATAAAATCAAGGAAACCGGAAGCACTGAAGTCAGGACGTGCTTTGATGTTGATGAGTTAAAAGTTCTCATGGAAGTTAGAGAACAGTGGAGTTTACCCCAGGCATCGAGCCATGCCGACATAATCAGAGCTATGGCGGTGGTACTGTCAGGACATACACTGGTAACGACTGGTAAACGTATAAAAGCAACGATCTCTGTGACTGACGCGTATGACGAAACGCAAGAATGAGATATTTTCCGATCAGTCAGACATTCCGGCCAGACTCATCAGGAAAAGAAATACTTCAACTGCTTTCTTACTGACCTCTAAGCGGTATCAGAAATCGATTTTGATACGATCCAGTCTCAAAATGACCAGAAGACGATATTTGGAACCGCTTTTTTGGCCCGAATACGCAGTCTCATAAGTCTTAATATTTCATACTGTTAATTCGCTAACGTGGTTTTTCGCACGGTTGGCCCTCGAACCCCTTTCAAGCTTAACGAATGGAAGGGACTTCCCCTAGATATGCGCCTGATTAACTTTCGTGCAATCATAGGATAAACATTGACCCAGAGGGATTCGTTATGACCATCACCACTGTCGGTATCGATCTTGCTAAAAATGTGTTTGCTGTTCACTGCATTGACCAAAATGGTAAAGCTGTTCTGGTTAAACCCAAGGTGTCGCGTGCAGCACTTTCTGAACTCATCGCAGGTTTACCTCCCTGTGTCATTGGAATGGAAGCCTGCTCGGGTGCCCACTATTGGGCAAGATTATTCAGGCAGTATGGCCATGATGTCCGGTTGATGGCTCCGAAATTTGTCTCACCCTATCGCATGGCGGGTAAGACCGGGAAAAATGATGCAGCTGATGCAATAGCTATTTGTGAGGCAGTGCAGCGGCCGCATATGCGCTTTGTACCAGTCAAAGACGAAAGCCAGCAGACAATGCAATGCTTACATCGGACAAGACAGGGATTTATCCAGGAAAGAACAGCAACGTATAACCGTCTTCGGGGCCTGATATCTGAATTCGGGGTTATTGCCCCACAAAGCACTGATGCTCTGCGTCATGTTGTTTCTGACCAGAAGGAAACTCTGCCAGTACAGGTTAGGCTGTGCATTGATGATCTATTGACACATGTCACTAATATTGAAGAGAAAATCGCCGAATATGACAGGGTATTATCTCGTGTGGCCAAAACAGATCATCGCAGCCAGCAGTTAATGGAACTGAAAGGTGTTGGGCCCACCACAGCGAGTGCGCTGGTCGCCAGTATTGGCAATGCCCATGATTTTAAGAACGGGCGCCAACTGGCAGCCTGGTTGGGGCTAACGCCATCACAATACAGTAGTGGCGGAAAATCAAAGCTTGGCAGGATAACAAAAGCGGGTGATGCCTATCTGCGAACCCTACTGGTCCAGGGAGCCCGTTCTGTAATGGTAGGGGCAGAGAATAGAACGGACCCGTTTAGCCGTTGGGTCTGCTCGTTGATTGGTAGGCGGGGATACTGGCGTGCTGTCGTTGCAATCGCCGCCAAGAATGCGAGGTTGTGCTGGGCATCATTACATTACGGCGATGACTTCAGACTGTATTCAACAACATGAAAAATTTAACTGAGTAGTAACTGAACTGTAAATTGTTGATGGTAAAGGGTTAGACCCCCGTGAGAAGTATCTGCATATCCTACTGGATATCACTATCCGATTAACGAAGGAGGATCTCACGAGCGTCTTTCATCAGGGTCCGAATCACTAGCGATTCAGCATGACCGTTTATAGTAGCGCAGTCTTATCCCTTGCCTTTCATTGATGAACAGACAGAAATTAAAAACCGGCGTTGACTGTTCGGGGAAGCCCTTATAGTAGGATAATTTCCGAATTCCAAGCGGACCCCAAGTAGAAAGGTCAAAAAACAACCTTAACGTACAATAATTTTCGATATCCAAACTGACCCCTATCATCAAGAATCAAATCCATAAGTTATTATTCATCAGAAAAAGTGCTGGAGGTGGCTTTTGTTGATTTAGTTACCTATCAGTTCATAAAAGTGTCTGAAAAGACTCACAATGACTTTCTAACGGCAAAATCCAAAGATCGTTTTTTTGATGGTGTAATTAAAGGTAAATACCTTTGCCGAAAACAGGGGTAGCCTGCAGTTGCTCACGACTATGAGGTAGCGATCAGACTGGCGAGCAGTGCGCAGCCAGTTAAACTATGCCCGTAGGGCATAAAAGGCGATGCACAGACCCATAATAGGGGTCTGACGCTCAGTGGAACGAAAACTCACGTTAAGGGATTTTGGTCATGAGATTATCAAAAAGGATCTTCACCTAGATCCTTTTAAATTAAAAATGAAGTTTTAAATCAATCTAAAGTATATATGAGTAAACTTGGTCTGACAGTTACCAATGCTTAATCAGTGAGGCACCTATCTCAGCGATCTGTCTATTTCGTTCATCCATAGTTGCCTGACTCCCCGTCGTGTAGATAACTACGATACGGGAGGGCTTACCATCTGGCCCCAGTGCTGCAATGATACCGCGAGACCCACGCTCACCGGCTCCAGATTTATCAGCAATAAACCAGCCAGCCGGAAGGGCCGAGCGCAGAAGTGGTCCTGCAACTTTATCCGCCTCCATCCAGTCTATTAATTGTTGCCGGGAAGCTAGAGTAAGTAGTTCGCCAGTTAATAGTTTGCGCAACGTTGTTGCCATTGCTGCAGGCATCGTGGTGTCACGCTCGTCGTTTGGTATGGCTTCATTCAGCTCCGGTTCCCAACGATCAAGGCGAGTTACATGATCCCCCATGTTGTGCAAAAAAGCGGTTAGCTCCTTCGGTCCTCCGATCGTTGTCAGAAGTAAGTTGGCAGCAGTGTTATCACTCATGGTTATGGCAGCACTGCATAATTCTCTTACTGTCATGCCATCCGTAAGATGCTTTTCTGTGACTGGTGAGTACTCAACCAAGTCATTCTGAGAATAGTGTATGCGGCGACCGAGTTGCTCTTGCCCGGCGTCAACACGGGATAATACCGCGCCACATAGCAGAACTTTAAAAGTGCTCATCATTGGAAAACGTTCTTCGGGGCGAAAACTCTCAAGGATCTTACCGCTGTTGAGATCCAGTTCGATGTAACCCACTCGTGCACCCAACTGATCTTCAGCATCTTTTACTTTCACCAGCGTTTCTGGGTGAGCAAAAACAGGAAGGCAAAATGCCGCAAAAAAGGGAATAAGGGCGACACGGAAATGTTGAATACTCATACTCTTCCTTTTTCAATATTATTGAAGCATTTATCAGGGTTATTGTCTCATGAGCGGATACATATTTGAATGTATTTAGAAAAATAAACAAATAGGGGTTCCGCGCACATTTCCCCGAAAAGTGCCACCTGACGTCTAAGAAACCATTATTATCATGACATTAACCTATAAAAATAGGCGTATCACGAGGCCCTTTCGTCTTCAAGAATTTTATAAACCGTGGAGCGGGCAATACTGAGCTGATGAGCAATTTCCGTTGCACCAGTGCCCTTCTGATGAAGCGTCAGCACGACGTTCCTGTCCACGGTACGCCTGCGGCCAAATTTGATTCCTTTCAGCTTTGCTTCCTGTCGGCCCTCATTCGTGCGCTCTAGGATCCTCCGGCGTTCAGCCTGTGCCACAGCCGACAGGATGGTGACCACCATTTGCCCCATATCACCGTCGGTACTGATCCCGTCGTCAATAAACCGAACCGCTACACCCTGAGCATCAAACTCTTTTCATGATATATCTCCCAATTTGTGTAGGGCTTATTATGCACGCTTAAAAATAATAAAAGCAGACTTGACCTGATAGTTTGGCTGTGAGCAATTATGTGCTTAGTGCATCTAACGTTCAAGGTGAGCGGACTCGCGCGGCTTTATGCGCGAGGTCCGCTCGAGCGCAGGGTTATGCATCTGCTCTCGATGACGCCACATATCATTTGTTACCCATCAACACGGGTAATTCCACGAGAATATCCTCTCGTGCTTTAGACCCGCCGGGAATATCGGACTTTTCCTTTCCTATTTCCAATCGGGCGAAAACAACTTGCCGTCCGTTTTTTTCAGCCCAGCCCACGAACCAGCCCTGCGGACGACTTTCATTTATCTTGCCGTTATTGTCCCGAAGCCAGCCGCTGCCGCTTTTTCCATGTACAGCCCATCCTTCGGCTGCCTGGTACTGCGGGATTGTGGCATACGCCATGTCATAAGCCGCTTCGGATACAGGCAGCTTATGCGCGACAAAGCGTAGAAGAAACTGAATTTGCTCCTTGGGAGATATGGTGAGCGACGACATCAGCCATGACTGGGTCAAGCCGTTATGCTTCCCCGAGTCACCGGAAACATCTTGATTACCGTACTCAAATTTCTTTACGTATTCCGTGAACCGATCAACTCCCAGACGGCTTGTTAATTGCTGCGAGAACTAGACAACAGAGTCGCTTTGCCATAGCGCCGGATAGACTTGTTTGTATGTGCGATCTCTCGGAGACGGGTTGTATTCCGGCTTCAATTCCCACGTAGGTGATTTTGGCGACTGCAAGATTCCACTATCAAACCCCATGATTGCCAATGGAAGTTTAAAAGACGAGCACGGAGACACACGACGGGCACATTCTCCGGTCTCATATAAGGTATTTCCGGTAATGGCGTCTGCGATGATGGTGCATTTAAGCGTTTCAACCTCATCAGAAGCCACGGAACTGATTGGGAGAGTGGCGGAAACGAACACCAACATATGCAGCAGCAAAATTTTTTTCATCAAGGTATCCTTCATTGCTCCGCTGTGCGCTTAATAGGTGCATAACTTTGTTTTAGACATTATTTGCCGACTACCTTGGTGATCTCGCCTTTCACGTAGTGAACAAATTCTTCCAACTGATCTGCGCGCGAGGCCAAGCGATCTTCTTGTCCAAGATAAGCCTGCCTGGCACTGTTGCAAAGTTAGCGATGAGGCAGCCTTTTGTCTTATTCAAAGGCCTTACATTTCAAAAACTCTGCTTACCAGGCGCATTTCGCCCAGGGGATCACCATAATAAAATGCTGAGGCCTGGCCTTTGCGTAGTGCACGCATCACCTCAATACCTTTGATGGTGGCGTAAGCCGTCTTCATGGATTTAAATCCCAGCGTGGCGCCGATTATCCGTTTCAGTTTGCCATGATCGCATTCAATCACGTTGTTCCGGTACTTAATCTGTCGGTGTTCAACGTCAGACGGGCACCGGCCTTCGCGTTTGAGCAGAGCAAGCGCGCGACCATAGGCGGGCGCTTTATCCGTGTTGATGAATCGCGGGATCTGCCACTTCTTCACGTTGTTGAGGATTTTACCCAGAAACCGGTATGCAGCTTTGCTGTTACGACGGGAGGAGAGATAAAAATCGACAGTGCGGCCCCGGCTGTCGACGGCCCGGTACAGATACGCCCAGCGGCCATTGACCTTCACGTAGGTTTCATCCATGTGCCACGGGCAAAGATCGGAAGGGTTACGCCAGTACCAGCGCAGCCGTTTTTCCATTTCAGGCGCATAACGCTGAACCCAGCGGTAAATCGTGGAGTGATCGACATTCACTCCGCGTTCAGCCAGCATCTCCTGCAGCTCACGGTAACTGATGCCGTATTTGCAGTACCAGCGTACGGCCCACAGAATGATGTCACGCTGAAAATGCCGGCCTTTGAATGGGTTCATGTGCAGCTCCATCAGCAAAAGGGGATGATAAGTTTATCACCACCGACTATTTGCAACAGTGCCCGAATTTGTATGTCACGACGCCATATTTTCACCGAACGGCAGCGAGCAGCGCTGTTCGATCTGCCCACGGACGAACTGTCGCTACTGAAGTTCTACACGCTGGGCGATGATGACCTGGAAAACATTAGGCAGCGCCGCAGACCGGAAAACAGGATTGGCTTTGCCCTGCAACTTTGTGCCTTACGATATCCGGGCCGTGCACTGGCTCCTGGTGAGATGATCCCGCGTGAAGTCCTTTCCTTCGTCGGTGCTCAGCTTGGAGTTCCGGCTGATGCGCTTCTCACTTATGCCACACGGCGCCAAACCCGTCAGCAGCACATGGACACGCTGCGCGAAATTTACGGCTACAAGACCTTCACGGGCCGTGGTGCCCGTGATCTGCGGGAGTGGACTTTCGGCCAGGCCGAAGATGCCAGATCAAACGAGGATCTTGCTCATCGTTTTATTGTGCGGTGTCGGGAAACTTCCACCATTCTGCCCGCAGTATCGACAATCGAGCGCTTGTGCGCGGATGCTCTGGTCGCCGCTGAGTGGCGGATTGAAACGCGGATTGCGGAAAATTTAACAGCGGATGTTCGCGATCACCTGGACAAACTTCTGAGTGAAATGCTCGCCGGCAATATCAGTCGTTTCATCTGGCTTCGCAACTTCGAGGTTGGTAACAACTCGGCTGCTGCTAACCGTTTGCTCGACAGGCTCGAATTTCTGCGTACCCTGAATATCAATCATAGTGCTTTGGCCAGCATACCTGCCCATCGCATTGCCCGGCTGCGTCGGCAGGGTGAACGCTACTTCACCGACGGTTTGCGTGACATCACTTCGGACCGCCGCTGGGCGATCCTTGCCGTCTGTGTTGTGGAGTGGGAAGCGGCGATTGCTGATGCCATAGTCGAAACCCATGACAGGATCGTAGGAAAAACCTGGCGGGAAGCGAAGCGCCAGCATGACGAAACAATTTCCGGCTCTAAAGCCACACTCACGGATACGATCCGTACCTTCACCGCGCTGGGAGCTTCGTTGCTTGAGGCCCGCAGTGACGGAACCCCGCTGGAGATGGCTGTCGCCAGTTCGGTTGCATGGGACCGGCTCGCTCAACTGGTAGCGACAGGGACTCAACTCAGCAACACGCTAGCCGATGAGCCTCTTGCATATGTCGGGCAGGGATACCATCGCTTTCGTCGTTATGCGCCCCGCATGTTGCGCTGTCTGAAGCTCGAAGCCGCGCCGGTCGCCGGACCATTGGTAGCAGCAGCTTTGTCGATCGGAGAGATGAAAGGTGTTGCATCGCCAGAAAGGCGTTTCCTGCGGCCCAGCTCCAAATGGAACCGTCATTTACGAGCTCAGGAAAAAGGAGATACCCGTCTTTGGGAAGTGGCGGTACTCTTTCACCTCCGGGATGCTTTTCGTTCCGGAGATGTCTGGCTCGCTCATTCGCGCCGCTATGGTGACCTCAAGCAGGTACTGGTGCCGATGATCGCGGCGCAGGAAAATGCAAAACTGGCCGTGCCTTCCAACCCACAGGATTGGCTGGCAGACAGAAAGGCGCGACTCACGATCGCTCTTAAGCGGCTGGCCCGGGCTGCCCGTAACGGCACTATTCCGCACGGTAGCATAGAAGATGGAACGTTGCGGATCGACAGGTTGACAGCAGACGTGCCGGATGGTGCCGAGGCACTCATACTGGATCTGTATCGCCGAATGCCGTCCGTTCGGATTACCGACATGCTGCTTGAAGTTGATGCAGCCCTTGGTTTCACAGATGCGTTTACCCATCTGAGAACCGGGGCTCCATGTCGCGACCGGATCGGTCTGCTCAACGTCCTGCTCGCTGAAGGGCTCAATCTGGGCCTGCGTAAGATGGCGGAAGCTACAAACACGCATGATTACTGGCAGCTCTCACGCCTTGCCCGCTGGCATGTTGAAAGCGAAGCCATGAACCAGGCATTGGCAATTGTGGTGGCCGCGCAGGGTAAACTGCCGATGTCACGCGTCTGGGGGATGGGCACGTCAGCATCGAGCGATGGTCAGTTTTTCCCGACAGCGCGGCATGGCGAAGTCATGAACATGGTCAATGCCAAATATGGTTCTGTTCCCGGCCTCAAAGCGTATACTCACGTAAGCGACCAGTTCGCGCCATTCGCTTGTCAGTCGATCCCGGCGACCGTGAGCGAGGCACCGTATATTCTCGATGGACTACTGATGAACGAGGTCGGTCGCCATGTTCGCGAACAGTATGCCGATACAGCAGGATTCACCGACCATTTGTTCGGAGCCAGTAGCCTGCTCGGCTACAATCTCGTTCTGCGAATCAGGGATCTGCCATCGAAGCGGTTGTACGTATTTAATCCCGATACGACCCCCAGGGAGTTACGCAAGTTGGTAGGTGGAAAAGCCCGGGAGGATCTTATCGTTGCGAACTGGCCTGATATTTTCCGTTGTGCCGCGACGATGACCGCTGGCAAAATCAGGCCCAGCCAACTCCTGCGCAAGCTCGCTTCTTACCCACGACAAAACAACCTTGCAGTTGCGCTTCGTGAAGTTGGTCGTATTGAACGGACCCTTTTCATTATTGAGTGGATCCTGGATACGGACATGCAGCGGCGTGCTCAGATCGGTCTTAACAAGGGAGAGGCCCACCATGCGCTCAAAAATGCGCTCCGTATCGGGAGGCAGGGGGAAATTCGCGATCGCACGACAGAGGGGCAGCACTACCGAATCGCTGGGCTCAATTTATTGACTGCGGTGATCATTTACTGGAATACCGTCCATCTTGGTCATGCCGTCACGGAGCGGCGGAACGAAGGGTTGGATGTTCCCCCTGAATTTCTTCCCCACATATCCCCATTGGGCTGGGCGCACATTCTACTGACTGGCGAATATCTTTGGCCCAAGGAACCGAAAGCTTAGGGTGTCATTTCGCCCTCAGCCGGAACCGACCCCTTTAAGTGATACCATTTTAAGCAGTACCACTTAAATGTTACCATCAGGACAAAAAATGTTCGTTTTTGGTTACCTCCGGGCATCAACATCAGAGCAGGATGCCAGCCGGGCAAAAAATGCACTGAAGGCATTTGCAAACCAACATGGCCACCGTATTGCTGGCTGGTATATCGATAATGTCTCCGGTACGACAATGAACCGCCCTGAACTGATCAGGCTTCTTGGTGATGCGGAACCTGGTGATGTGATCCTCATTGAACAGGTCGACAGGCTTACTCGCCTCGATGATGCTGGCTGGGAGACACTAAGAAAGCAAATTACCGACAAGCAGCTGGCCATCGTCAGTCTTGATCTACCGACCAGCCATCTGGCGCTATCCAGCACAGTAAGTGATGACTTTACCCGAAGCATGCTGAAGGCCGTAAATGGAATGCTGCTGGATATGCTGGCCGCTATTGCCCGAAAAGATTACGAAGATCGTCGACGTCGTCAGTCAGAGGGAATCAGTAAGGCGAAAGCTGAAGGGAAATACCGGGGCCGGGTGGCTGATGCGCAGAAACATGAACTGATACGTACCCTGCGCCTGGTCAACGGAAAATCGCTGCGCGAAACAGCTCGCCTGGCTGGCGTTTCTAAAATGACAGTGATTCGGGTCTGCTCCAGCGCTGATAAATAACACTTACATCGGGTAGAATTCGTTTGTCCGGTATCAGTATCAGTGATTATCTGAGACAGAGCGGGACTGGCCGAACGACTGAAAGGCATTTGTGATCTATGAAAATTAATTTATACGGGGAAGGTATGAAAACAGTGTCAGGAGTGTTGGTGTATCTCGCGGTATGTTTTCTGGTATTTACAGCATGGCTGATCTGCTTTGCGCAGCACGCTCCGTTTCCGGGAGGCGAACAAGCTTTGACTTTAACTTATCTACTTAATGTATTCTTCGTATATTTTTTGATGGTACCCTTTATCCACTTCTTTCAGGTAGAGACATATTACAAAGCTTTGATGGGCCTAGCTGATGGTACTGAACATATAATACAGTTCTATGAGGAAGTGCCTGTCATGTTGATATACCTTTTATCCGCAGGTTTAACTTTGTTCTTTTATTTCATACCCTTAAAACTTTTCTTTAATAAAAAATTAAAATTACAATTACAGCAAAAACAAAGGAAAGATATTTAGACGGCTAATACCTGAGATGAATAAGTCAACAACCAACGGATATCCGTCAACGAGATCAGTTTAACCAATTTATTGAACACTCATAACCCAAATAATCATGCGACTGCGCGCTGCCACGGAAACGCGTAAAAATCAGAACTGAAAGAGGGAAGACGGATGACGGACCAGAAACACAATGATGCCTATTCGCGCTGGTTAATTGAATAGGCAGACAGAGAAGAAAAGGAAGAATTCTCGCGTTCGTTCAGCAGACTGAAATGCATCCTGTTAAATATCGTGGTGTTCGGTATCATTTCACTGGGCGTTTGCCTGGCTGTTCAGCAGGTGACGCATTGACATCCACCCCGGCACACAGGGCGAGAGCATGAGTTGATTTTTTGTTGTTTTTCATGATGAGATAGGTGGCTCGGCCAATGCTGAACAAATTTGAGATCGCATTTTCAGCACACCCCTGTACAAAATACGAGCAGAAAATGCAATTGCACCTTGGGATGACAGTGGTTAAATTTTTTTGGTTAACATGTCAGTAACTCATGCTCTCGCCCTGAGTTCGCACCTTCCGCTACTTCGACAGTTGTGTAAAAAACCGTGCTCGTTGATAACCAGAAGGTGCGGTACTGAAAAACTATTGCTTGCAACAATTTGCTCAAACGTCACTATGGCTTTTCATGGTTTTTAACCCATTTTTGCATCTGGTCGATTTCTGGTTGCTGGGCTTTGATAATATCTTCTGCCAGCTTTCGCATTTCAGGATCCTTACCAAATTTAAGCTGCGTTTCAGACATTTGAATGGCACCTTGATGGTGGGCAATCATCCCTTTTGCAAAGGCAACATCTGGATCAGAGGACATCACTCCTGCCATCATGTCGTTATGCATACTTTTCATACCAGACATCAACTCTTGAGAAGCTGGAGACATGGAATGGTGATCGCCCATCGGCATGGTTTTGTCAACCGCAAAAACAGCAACAGGAGACATTAATAGGGCGGTCAGTATCAATATTTTTTTGTTCATTTTACTACCTCTTAAAGAAAACTCGTTCGCTGAGAAGTATTTACTTATCTCACTTCAAGTTACCTGACTATTGGACTTTGGCCTACAAGAAACTCGAATTATTCAGAGTGTAGATGGCGTTGTTTCCCAAATCAACCATCAAGCCACGACTGCCCCAGCCCCAAGTGACCGTTACACTCGGCGCTTTCTGACAGGCAGACCAAGGGGGTTCAGTTTGTTGATTGCACCAACATACGCCATCACTTCCCCTACCTGACCGTTGTATGTTCGCAGACTGATTTTGCCCGTCATCAACTGCTTGAACCGATACATCGCCGTCTCTGCCTGCGAGCGACGGTGATATCCCGATATCTTCTTCCAGTGCACCAGCCCTTCCTTGCGCATCACCAGCACCGCCTCATTTACGCCCCAGGGCAAGATCGCGAACGTTTTTTGACCAAGAAAAACAGGTTTGACCCTGCGATCCAGCTGTGATCTTATGCTCCTTTTTCAGGAGTGCCTTCATGTCTATTGATGCTGTTTTTGCTCAGTTTTTCGATGATATTCCCGACCCTCGCCAGCATGCCAAGATTTATTATCCTTTCTACGATGTCCTGTTTCTCACCGTCTGCGCAGTGATAGGTGGCGCAGACGGGTGGGAAGATATTGAAGATTTCGGTGAGGTTCATCTTCCTTGGTTTCAATCCAAGGGGCTGTTTAAAAATGGTATTCCTGTCCATGACACCATCGCCAGGATCATCTCCGGTATCAAACCAGAGCCGTTTCAGGCCGCGTTCGTACGTTGGACTCAAGCCATCAACCAGCACACCGAAGGCGCCTTGGTCGCTATCGATGGCAAAACCCTGCGCAGTTCCTATAACCGTGAAGATCGAACGTCGACCATTCACATGGTAAGCGCCTATGCCGCCGCTAATAAACTGGTGCTCGGACAGATAAAAACCGACGCCAAGTCCAATGAAATCACCGCCATTCCCGACTTGTTGGCGTTGCTCGACATCAAAGGCTGCCTGGTATCCATCGATGCGATGGGGTGCCAAACCGAGATCGCCGAGACCATCCTCCAGCAAAGTGGCGATTACTTGTTAGCCGTCAAAGGCAACCAGCCCAAGTTGTTCGAGGCGGTCCGGCAAGCCCTGGCCCCGCTGGCGGCTACCCCATTATGCGCAGCAACGATGACTCTTGATAAGGCTCATGGGCGCATCGATGGTCGTGAGTACCATATCATGGCGGCGGGTGAGTTAGCCGCCCAGTTTCCTCATTGGGAACAGTTGCGCAGTATTGGCGTGGCCATCTCTTATCGCATTGAAAAAAGGGAAAAAATCACTATTGAACAGCGTTATTACATCAGTTCCAAAGCACTGACGCGGGATGAGTTTGCACGATCGGTGCGTGGGCACTGGGCCATCGAAAATAGCCTGCACTGGGTGCTGGACGTCACGATGGGCGAGGACGATTGCCCAATTTATCGCGGTGATGCCGCAGAGATCCTTGCGTGCATCCGGCACATGGGGCTGAACATGCTCAGGGCTGAAACTTCACGCAAAGCGAGCATCAGACGGAAGCAAAAGATTGCAGGAATGAGCAGTGAATACCTGGAAAAGGTACTCAATGGGGGGGTAAGCGGGAACCCCAGAAAATTCCGCCATTCCGCATTGTGGAATTTTTTGGGGGGGTGGTCCGCGGCATGACGACCCGCCAAAGGCTACCGCATCTATCTGAGGCGCTGTGGCGCGACGCTGAAACCCCGGGGAATTCCGCTACTCCAGTTCCAGGTCCGCAATAGTTCGTCCAGGTCGGGTGGCGTACGCCGGAAACGCCGATTTTTCCGCAACCGTTTCTGCGTTGTCGGCAAGGTGGTCTCAGAGAGCGCTCAAGAAGCGGTTTTTCTCGTATGTTTAGCTACGGTGGCCTAGGAGCCTGCGCGGCAGAAGCCAAATCGGCGGAAGATCGAGGACGATACGGGGATGGCTGCCAGTTACCTTCCTTACCGACCCGACCAATCCTATCTGCTGCCCCCTTCTCTGGGAGAGTGGCTACCTGAAGGGCATCTTGCCTACTTCATCAGCGAGACTGTCGATACGCTGGACTTGAGCGCATTCCACGCCCGGTATGCCGGCGGTGGTCCGGGCAATCAGCCGTTTCATCCGGCGATGATGGTCAAAGTGCTGATCTATGGTTACGCGAGCGGCGTCTTCTCTTCGCGCAAACTAGCCAGGAAGCTGTACGAGGATGTCGCGTTGCGTGTGCTGGCCGCTGGAAACTTCCCGGCCCACCGCACGCTGAGTGACTTCCGTGCCCTACACCTGACCGAGCTTGAGAATTTGTTCGTTCAGGTGGTGCAACTGGCGCGCGAATGTGGGCTGGTGAAGCTTGGCACGATCGCGGTCGACGGCACCAAGGTAAAAGCCAACGCCAGCCGCCACAAGGCGATGAGCTATAAGCGCATGAAGCCGGCCGAGGACGAATTGCATTGCGAGATCAAGGCGCTGCTTGATCGCGCCAAGGCTACCGACGACCAGGAGCGTAACGAGCCGGAGCTGGACATTCCTGCCGAGATTTCTCGCCGCGAGAAGCGCCTGGAGGCGATCCAGGCGGCAAAGGCGCGCCTGGAAGCGCGCCAGCGTGAAGCGGACCAGGCCCGGGGGCGCAGCGAAGACGATGGCCGCCGGCCTCGCCATCCGGATGGCTCGGACAAGGGCGGTGGCTCGTACAAACGCGAGTTTGGTGTGCCGGATGACCGTGATCAGGAAAGCTTCACCGATCCGGACAGCCGGATCATGAAACACGCCGGTGGTGGCTCCGAGCAGAGCTACAACGGGTACACAGCGGTCGATGCCGAGCACCAGATCATCGTGGCGGCGGAGTTGACCAACTGCGCCGCGGACAGTCAGGCGCTGCTGGGCATGCTGGCAGCAGTTCAGGCCAACACCGGAGAAATGCCGGCCCAGACGCTGGCGGATGCGGGATTCCGTAGTGAGGCTGTTCTGGCAAAGGTCGCCGATCACCACGGCGATGTCATCGTTGCCCTCGGCCGCGAGGGACGTGAAGATGCCAAGGTCAATGCCAAGACCCATCCGCATACGGCGGCGATTGCGGCGAAATTGAAAACGGAGCAAGGCGATGCAGCTTACCGCCGGCGCAAGTCGATCGTGGAGGCTCCGAATGGTTGGATCAAGGCGGTGATGGGATTGCGTCAGTTCAGCATGAGGGGCCTGGACAAGGTGCAAGCCGAGTGGAAGCTCGTCTGCATGGCGCTAAATCTGAGGCGAATGGCGTATCTGTGAGGGCGAAGGTTAAATGGGGCGGCTCAAATGCACCCCAGTCGTCATAACACGCCGCGCGCCGCAAGATTGGTATCCTTGGCGCCGACGCCTTGCCAATTGCAGAGAGCGCCGCCGCCATCGTCAGTGCTCTACAGAAAACCGGTCACACGGCTCTGCCGCGCAGACTCCTAGCCTAAATGTGACAGTGGTTGGTAATCCATGCCGCCCGCAAGGGCGGCGGTGGTGGGCCAATAGATGATTTTCAGAGCCTTACTGCCCGTTGACGCCCAATCCCTCGAGCGCGAGTCTAGCCGCAGCGGCGATGACGGCCTCGCTGTGCTTGTCATCCTTGTTAGGCGCCCGGGTGTAGACGGCCAACACAATAGGTGCGCGCCCAGTGGGCCAGACGACGGCATAGTCATTTGCCGTGCCATACACTCCGCAGGTTCCGGTTTTGTCTCCGACTGCCCAGTCTGCCGGCACCGCCGCGCGGATGCGGTGGTTGCCGGTCGTGTTTCCCTTTAGCCAATCAACAAACTGCTGCCGCTGCGGCGCAGCCAGTGCAGAGCCCAGTGTCAGTTTTTGTAAGCTTTCCGTCACGGCGCGCGGCGATGAGGTATCGCGCGCATCGCCTGGGATGGCGGAGTTCAGCTCCAGCTCCCAGCGGTCCAGACGGAACGTGGTATCGCCGATAGAGCGCATGAAGGCCGTCAGCCCGGCCGGGCCGCCCAACTCCTTCAGCAACAAATTGGCGGCGGCGTTATCACTGTATTGCACGGCGGCCGCGGACAGCTCCGCCACCGTCATGCCTGTTGTCAGATATTTTTCCGAGATGGGTGACCACGGAACCAGCGCATTTTTGCCGTAACGGATGGGTGTGTCCAGCAAGCCGGCCTGCTGCTGGCTGCGAGCCAGCACAGCGGCAGCAAGAAAGCCCTTGAATGAGCTGCACAGTGGGAAGCGCTCCTCAGCGCGGTAACTTACAGTTGCGCCTGAGCCGGTATCCATCGCGTACACACCGATGGAGCCGCCAAAGTCCTGTTCGAGTTTAGCGAATGGTTCCGCGACGAGGTTGGTCAGCGCGGTGGCAGAAAAGCCAGCCAGCGGCCATGAGAGACAAGACAGCAGAACTAGACGGCGATACAGTGACATCAACGATATTCCTTGTTTGAAGGTGGAGCTAGGTGTAGCGGCCGGATGTAATCAGGCCGCTACAGCTGGGATTATCACCGAGCTTGAAAAACGAATCAGGTCGGCGTTCATGGGTCGGCCACCTCGCCTGACCTCGGCATCCACGTTACGGACGGCCTCAGGAAGTCCTGGCCAAGCCCCGACTATTGGGGCGCGAAGATAGCACCGAGGGTACGCCGGTGTCAACACCAACTGAAAACTGACCCACTTTACCCCTGAATCACCAAAGTAATACTGACCCACCTGGATCATTCGGGTTTGGAATTTTTCCTGACCACTCCCGCCTTCCTCTTGTCCTTCAAGCGGTAGCTTTCGCCGCTCAGGGTCAGGATATGGGCATGGTGCAGCAGCCGATCCAGCATCGCGGCTGTCAGGGTGGTATCGCCGGCAAACGCGTCGGCCCACTGGCTGAACGGCAGGTTCGAGGTCAGGATCATCGCCCCTTTCTCATAGCGCTTCGCCACCACCTGAAAGAACAGGTTCGCTTCCTCGCGTCCGAAAGGCAGGTAGCCGATCTCATCGATCACCAGCAGCCGTGGACCGAGGATGGCGCGGTTGAAGTATTCCTTCAGCCGCCCTTGTCGCTGCGCCGTGCTCAGTTGCAGCATCAGGTCGGCTGCCGTGATGAAGCGTGTCTTGACCCCGGCTTGCGCGGCCTTGTAACCCAAGGCGATGGCGAGGTGGGTCTTGCCGATGCCAGAGGGTCCGATCAGCACCACGTTCTCGGCCCGTTCGACAAACGCCAGACTGCCCAGCTCCTGCACCAGTGCCTTGGGCACGCCGGGGTTGAAGCTGAAGTCATAGTCCTCCAGGGTCTTGATGCCCGGGAAGCAAGCCATCCGCGTCAGCAGTTCGCGGCTGCGCTGCTGGCGACACCCCGCTTCATGCCGCAACAGGTGTTCCAGGAAGTCGGTGAAGCTGAAGTCCTCGCGCACCGCCTGCTGCGCCAGGACGGGGTAATGCGTTGCCACCCGTTCGAGTTTGAGTTGCTGGCACAGGGCGTCGATCCGCTCATGCTGGAGGTTCAT
>NZ_JBWXSY010000003.1:0-72216 GCF_057782505.1 Pseudocitrobacter sp. CD920760 | reverse complement strand
CTTGATCCTCAACGGTTATCCACAAAAGGATGTAGTAATACGTATCGCAGTCAACGGATATACATACCTCAGTAAATACCGTTGCATATCACAGTATTAGATTATGCATATAACAGTCAACATTTTACATTCCGCAGTCGATCCAGACAGACGTTAAAGCCAGTTACAGCGCATGCTGGAGCGATCCGGGGATCTCTTTTGGATCTCACTATGATCTCCTTGGGATCAATTATTGGATCGAGACCTTGAATAACTCAGATACAAGGCCGGAAGCGCCACACCAGGTATCCAGAACCCTGGCCTGATTTTCCTGAATACGCTCTGGAAGATTGAGATCTACAGGTACAACAATGAAACATTGACTGCGGTATGCTGAGTCGTCTTTCCTCTTTCTCGACACAGATACAGTAAGTATCATGCCACAGTCAATATATTACATATCGCAGTCAATTTCATTATAACTGGCTGATCCCGAGCCATCTTAAGCAACCCGACGTACGTGCAATCTGTGAATTCTGTGATTTTCCGCTTCCTCGCCGCTTTCTCACTCCGTGAGATCGCTTACTGCGGCGAGCGGCAGTGATTAATATTGGCTGCGGTATGTACTCTTTTGTACTCCCCTGCGGTCTTTGCATCACCCAATGCGGTTCACTTTGCACTTTTTCGTGCACTTTGCGTTTTTATTGTTGCTTTGCAATAAATTCCAAGATTTAATAAAATAATGCAAAGTGATGATTAAAGGATGTTCAGTATGGGACTCATGGATACACTCAACCAGTGCATAAGTGCTGGTCATGAAATGACGAAAGCAATCGCCATTGCGCAGTTTAATGATGACAGTCCGGAAGCCCGGAAAATAACCCGGCGCTGGAGGATTGGTGAAGCAGCTGATTTAGTTGGCGTGTCATCTCAGGCTATCAGGGATGCCGAGAAAGCTGGCCGGCTGCCTCACCCTGATATGGAAACCCGTGGAAGAGTTGAGCAACGCGTTGGTTATACCATCGAGCAAATCAATCACATGCGGGATGTATTTGGTACACGACTGCGCCGTGCTGAAGATGCGTTTCCGCCGGTGATTGGTGTTGCTGCTCACAAAGGTGGTGTTTACAAAACCTCCGTTTCTGTTCACCTGGCTCAGGACCTGGCCCTGAAAGGATTACGCGTTCTGCTTGTCGAGGGTAATGATCCTCAGGGCACAGCCTCGATGTATCACGGATGGGTGCCCGATCTTCATATACACGCGGAAGATACTCTCCTGCCCTTTTATCTTGGTGAAAAGGATGATGCCAGTTATGCGATAAAACCAACCTGCTGGCCTGGCCTTGATATCATTCCGTCCTGCCTGGCACTGCATCGCATTGAAACTGAACTGATGGGCAAATTTGATGAAGGAAAACTGCCCACCGACCCGCATCTGATGCTCCGCCTTGCTATTGAAACGGTCGCTCATGACTATGATGTGATTGTTATCGACAGCGCACCGAACCTCGGTATTGGCACGATCAATGTCGTATGCGCTGCTGATGTGCTGATTGTTCCCACCCCGGCAGAGCTGTTCGATTACACTTCTGCACTGCAGTTTTTCGATATGCTTCGTGATCTGCTCAGGAATGTGGATCTTAAAGGCTTTGAGCCGGATGTCCGTATTCTGCTTACCAAATACAGTAATAACAATGGTTCGCAGTCACCGTGGATGGAAGAACAAATTCGCGATGCATGGGGAAGCATGGTTCTTAAAAATGTGGTACGTGAAACCGATGAAGTTGGTAAAGGCCAGATCCGCATGAGAACCGTTTTCGAACAGGCGATTGATCAACGTTCTTCGACCGGCGCATGGCGAAACGCACTTTCAATCTGGGAACCTGTTTGTAATGAGATTTTTGATCGTCTGATTAAACCACGCTGGGAGATTAGATAATGAAGCGTGCCCCTGTCATTCCAAGGCATACCACACATACTCAATCGACTGAAGATACTTCATCACCGGCGCCGGCCGCGCCGATGGTGGATTCATTAATTGCGCGCGTGGGTGCTATGGCCCGCGGTAATGCTATCTCTCTTCCGGTATGTGGACGGGAAGTAAAATTTACCCTTGAGGTGCTCCGGGGAGAGTCTGTTGAGAGCGCCTCACGCGTATGGTCAGGAAATGAGCGTGATCAGGAACTACTTACCGAAGATGCTCTGGATGATCTCATACCTTCATTTTTACTGACCGGTCAGCAGACTCCAGCTTTCGGCCGCTGGGTTTCTGATGTCATAGAAATTGCAGACGGCAGCCGTCGCCGTAAAGCCGCAATCCTGACGGAAAGTGATTATCGCATTCTGGTTGGTGAACTGGACGACGAGCAGATGGCTGCATTGTCCCGGCTGGGTAACGATTATCGGCCGACGAGTGCTTATGAACGTGGCCTGCGTTATACAAGCCGGCTGCAGAATGAGTTTGCCGGAAATATTTCTGCGCTTGCCGATGCGGAAAACATCTCTCGTAAGATCATTACCCGCTGTATCAATACGGCCAAACTGCCTAAATCAGTTGTTGCCCTGTTTGCACATCCTGGAGAACTGTCTGCCCGGTCAGGTGAAGCCCTTCAGAAGGCTTTTGCAGATAAAGAAGAATTACTGAAGCAGCAGGCTGAGACTCTCCACGATCAGAAGAAAGCGGGACTAATCTTTGAAGCTGAAGAGGTCATTAGTCTTTTAACATCCGTACTGAAACAATCTCGCGCATCAAGAGTTAATCTGAGTTCACGTCATCAGTTTGCTCCAGGGGCAACAGCATTGTATAAGGGCGATAAAATAGTGCTTAACCTAGATCGGTCCCGCATTCCTGCGGAGTGTATAGAGAAAATAGAAGCCATTCTTAAGGAGCTTGAGAAACCAGGAGTCTAATGCGGACACGCTTTAGTCTACGGTTATCTCCCTTTACTTCATTTCCTTTCTCACAGGCCAGAAAACATAACTGGCCTGAATATTCTCTCTGGGACCACGGTCCCACCTGCATCGTCTGTCAGGTTATCTGCCTGGGACCACGGTCTCACCTGCGTCATCGGTCAGGTTATCTGCCTGGGACCACGGTCCCACCTGCGTCGTCGGTCAGGTTATCTGTCTGGGACCACGGTCCCACCTGCGTCATCGGTCAGGTAATCTGTCTGGGACCACGGTCCCACCTGCGTCATCGGTCAGGTAATCTGTCTGGGACCACGGTCCCACCTGCGTCATCGGTCAGGTTATCTGACTGGGACCACGGTCCCACCTGCGTCGTCGGTCAGGTTATCTGCCTGGGACCACGGTCCCACCTGCGTCATCGGTCAGCTTATCTGTCTGGGACCACGGTCCCACCTGCGTCATCGGTCAGGTAATCTGTCTGGGACCACGGTCCCACCTGCGTCGTCGGTCAGGTTATCTGTCTGGGACCACGGTCCCACCTGCGTCATCGGTCAGGTAATCTGCCTGGGACCACGGTCCCACCTGCATCGTCGGTCAGGTAATCTGCCTGGGACCACGGTCCTACCTGCATCGTCGGCACATTATTAGTTTGGGACAACGGTTAAGCAATGCCTGTCACGAACAGGTATTGGCTTGTCGCCAGCAACTTGTTGAGCGGAGTAATCACGCAGCAGGGCGGCTATTACAGGTGATGGTGAAAGCTCTGTTGGGATCTGAACGAAGCATGTTGAGTGAAATTTGCAAAATTTCGCGGGGTGTGCGGCTTAATTTTAAATTTCCGCCAGCATTTTTAAAACCAGCTGCCGCCGCTGCGCGTTGGCCGGTCCTTCGTCCGGCCGGTAACCAGTCCCGGTCCTTCGTCCGGCCGGTAACCAGTCCCGGCCGTTCTTACGACCCTGGATGAACATGGTCCCGTCATCAGCGTCTCCAGTATGATGTCGTTTGTCACGCCGTCCGAGGGGATATCAGGGACACAACATATGGTAGAAAAAGCAGCTGTCTGAGACACAATATATTGATTATCCACAGTAACGGGGGATAACCGTGTGGGTAACATATTGAAAGTCCAACACGTTATCTGATTAACTGACTTTGTAAACGCCGCTGAACCATGAAAAAAATCCGGGGGAATCATCACAGCGCATAAACATACCGTTTTGTTTTTGGGTGACGGCAAGGAGGCCCCTGTTATCACCACATACCTTGTCAAAGGTTTCCATTCCTATCCTTATCAGGCTCTTTTCGTTATTTTCGGGAGAGATCCGGAGATGTTTTGTCAGCCAGACAGGATAGGTATCAGCGTTACGCCAGTACTGCAATTCAATCACTGAAGCCATTCCCCAGACAGTGAAGAATAAGAAAACCACACCTGCGATTTTGCTACCCATATTGTTCCTTAACATTGATTTAATACATTCCTTGCTCCTCGCACCGGAGCACATCACAGATACTGATTGAGATCCACTTCACGCAGCGGCTGGTTTTGACGTTCTGTTATCAATTGCACCAGGTCTTTTTCGTCCAGCGCATCGAGCATTTGTTCATACAGAGCCGCGGGCACACAATAAAAAACAGGGCGGTTGCGGTCAATAATCGCGACCGGGTAGCCGCCGCCGGCACTGGCGGTGGCCACCGGATCGTTTTTAAGTTCGCTGATGCTGGCAGTCACATCACACAGAATGATATTTGTCATGGTTCCCCCCTGAGACAAGTCATCTGTATGATCGGTAAAGTAAGCTCTTGCGGCAAGTCCCGTCTGTCATTTCGACGGTCAGAAACGGGCAACCGGCAGCTCCTTCCAGCGGGTGGTATATGCCGGTGACAGCATCTCCCGTTTCATCTGCCAGTCCAGCGCAATACCCCGTCCGGCAAACCAGACTTTCCCGAGTCCGGAATGATTAATGCCGTCGAGTACCTTCATCAGCGCATCGCTGTGCGGCCGTGGCTGCACGTCATCGAACAGATTCAGCTGCGCGACGCCGTTCGGACTGAAATCATTGAGCATTATCCCCGCTTTTGCGTAGCGGTGGCCATCGAGCCAGATCCTGTCCAGAGACCTGACCGCTGCCGCGATAATGTCCCGGGTGTCACGGGTGTCACGGGTAGGGGTGTTCAGTTTTTCCGTGGCCACGTTACCGTAATACGGCTCATTAACCGCAAAAGGGGATGTCTTGATGAAGGTGCTGATATGCCGGCAGTACTGTCGCTCACCGCGCAACTTTTCCGCCGCGCGCTCGGCATACTGGCAGACGGCCTGGCGCATTTCTTCGTAGGTGGTGATCCGCTGCCCGAAGCTGCGACTGCAGACAATCTGCTGTTTCGGCGGCGGCGCTTCCTCCAGCGAAATGCAGCTCTCGCCGTTCAGCTCACGTACCGTGCGCTCCAGCACTACGTTGAAGTTTTTCCGGATAAATGTAGGGTTCGTCAGCGACAGCTGCAGGGCAGTGGTGATCCCCATAACGTGCAGCTTTTTCGCTATCCGGTTCCCTACGCCCCAGATTTCTTCCACCGGCTGCAGGCTGAGTAATTTTGCCGTTCTGCGTGGATTTTCGGGCGACAGCGCCAGCACCCCACTGAATTGTGGCCATTCCTTTGACGCCCACTGCGCCGATTTGGCCAGTGTTTTTGTGGCGCCGAAGCCGACACCGATCGTCAGTCCGGTTCCACTGAGAACATGCCCACGCAGCTGCCTGCCAAAATCCTCCAGATCCATACAGTGGCCAATTCCCCGGGCATCCAGGAAACATTCGTCAATTGAGTATTGTTCGACGCGGGGCGACAGCTCTTCCAGCAGGGCGACCACACGGTTACTCAGGCTCGCGTAGAGCTCGTAGTTGCTGGAAAAAACGTACAATTTTTCAGGAAACTGCGCCTCTTTGAGCTGGAACCAGGGGGTTCCCATCTTTATACCCAGCCGTTTGGCTTCAGCACTCCGGGCAATAACGCAGCCATCGTTGTTACTGAGAACGACGACAGGTTTGCCGCGCAAATCCGGCCTGAAAACCTTCTCGCGGCACTGTTGCAAATAGTCGGTGGTGATAAACTTATCATCCCCTTTTGCTGATGGAGCTGCACATGAACCCATTCAAAGGCCGGCATTTTCAGCGTGACATCATTCTGTGGGCCGTACGCTGGTACTGCAAATACGGCATCAGTTACCGTGAGCTGCAGGAGATGCTGGCTGAACGCGGAGTGAATGTCGATCACTCCACGATTTACCGCTGGGTTCAGCGTTATGCGCCTGAAATGGAAAAACGGCTGCGCTGGTACTGGCGTAACCCTTCCGATCTTTGCCCGTGGCACATGGATGAAACCTACGTGAAGGTCAATGGCCGCTGGGCGTATCTGTACCGGGCCGTCGACAGCCGGGGCCGCACTGTCGATTTTTATCTCTCCTCCCGTCGTAACAGCAAAGCTGCATACCGGTTTCTGGGTAAAATCCTCAACAACGTGAAGAAGTGGCAGATCCCGCGATTCATCAACACGGATAAAGCGCCCGCCTATGGTCGCGCGCTTGCTCTGCTCAAACGCGAAGGCCGGTGCCCGTCTGACGTTGAACACCGACAGATTAAGTACCGGAACAACGTGATTGAATGCGATCATGGCAAACTGAAACGGATAATCGGCGCCACGCTGGGATTTAAATCCATGAAGACGGCTTACGCCACCATCAAAGGTATTGAGGTGATGCGTGCACTACGCAAAGGCCAGGCCTCAGCATTTTATTATGGTGATCCCCTGGGCGAAATGCGCCTGGTAAGCAGAGTTTTTGAAATGTAAGGCCTTTGAATAAGACAAAACGCTGCCTCATCGCTAACTTTGCAACAGTGCCCTTTGAAGAGAGAGAACTACACTTCACCGGACGAAATGAAAAAACGATTTGCCTCGCTGGACAGAATGAAATATCGGGAGAAGTGGTGGGTGATCGATGTTGGCGGTGGGAATTTAAGGGTGATGTTTTTTGCTGATTTTGAACGTGGGAAAATCTTTATAAAGCACATAACCACACACGCCGAATACGACAAGCTGACAGATTTTTACCGGAGAACTAAAGAATGATGTACACCGATGCTATCCAGGCGGCAAACAGCCTGGTTAGCATTGTCCCCCTCCTGGGGGGCAATGCCTCTCGCAAGGACTATGAAGACGCGCTGACGCTGGTTGAATACCTGGTTGAACACGAGCCAGATCATCCGCTGGTGGACATGCTGGTTGCGAAAATTGCCCAGTATGAAGATGAGGCGGAAGAGTTCGCAGAGTTCAACGACCGTATTGCAGCGTTACCAAGTGGCGTGGCCCTGCTGCGTGTCCTGATGGACCAGCACAAACTGACTCAGAGTGATTTTGAGGAAGAGATTGGTAAGAAATCGCTGGTGAGCCGCATCCTTAACGGGACTCGCTCACTAACACTAGATCACATGAAAGCACTTGCGCGGCGCTTCAACATTCCGCCCAGCTCATTCATGGACGCGTAAAACAGCCCCCTGACCGAAAGGTTGGGGGCTTTTGTATTTGACCTGCTCCCCGTTGATTAGTACACCCCGATGTTAGTAATGTCTTCATAAGCCACATGAGGACATCCCCATGAAGAAGCGTTTTTCCGACGAACAGATCATCAGTATTCTCCGCGAAGCCGAAGCTGGGGTACCCGCCCGTGAACTCTGCCGCAAGCATGCCATTTCCGATGCCACGTTTTACACCTGGCGTAAGAAGTATGGCGGTATGGAGGTGCCTGAAGTTAAGCGCCTGAAGTCGCTTGAGGAAGAGAACGCCAGACTCAAGAAGCTGCTTGCCGAAGCCATGCTGGATAAAGAGGCGCTTCAGGTGGCTCTTGGGCGAAAGTACTGACGACAGACCAGAAGCGGGAAGCCGTGATGCTGATGTGTGATGCGACCGGTCTGTCGCAACGTCGTGCCTGCAGGCTTACAGGTTTATCCCTGTCGACCTGCCGCTATGAGGCTCACCGTCCGGCTGCTGATGCGCATTTATCAGGGCGCATCACTGAGCTGGTACTGGAGCGCAGGCGTTTTGGCTACCGTCGTATTTGGCAGTTGCTGCGCCGTGAAGGGCTTCATGTTAATCATAAGCGCGTGTACCGGCTTTATCACCTCAGTGGCCTGGGCGTAAAACGCAGAAGACGTCGTAAAGGGCTGGCAACAGAACGTCTGCCGCTGCTCCGTCCGGCGGCGCCCAATCTGACCTGGTCGATGGATTTCGTCATGGACGCACTTTCCACCGGTCGCAGGATCAAGTGTCTTACCTGCGTCGATGATTTCACAAAGGAATGCCTGACGGTCACTGTTGCCTTTGGGATTTCAGGCGTTCAGGTCTCGCGTATTCTGGACAGCATTGCACTGTTTCGAGGCTATCCGGCGACGATAAGAACTGACCAGGGGCCGGAGTTCACTTGCCGTGCACTGGATCAATGGGCCTTTGAGCATGGTGTTGAGTTGCGCTTAATCCAGCCGGGCAAGCCAACGCAGAACGGATTTATTGAGAGCTTTAACGGACGATTTCGCGATGAATGCCTGAATGAGCACTGGTTCAGCGATATCGTTCACGCAAGGAAAATCATTAATGACTGGCGGCAGGATTATAACGAGTGTCGTCCACATTCAGCACTGAATTATCAGACGCCATCAGAGTTTGCAGCACGGTGGCGAAATGTAAAATGTGAAGGTAAACAAACCGACCTTACTAACTGACGGTTGTATCTAATCCTGGGGGCAGGTCATCCCTACTGCATGTTTAAAAAGGGTCTGAAATTGATCCCCAAAGAACAGCGCGTTAAAGTCGCGTAACGAGACACCGGTTTGAGGCCGGTGTCAGGTGATTACTAGATCTGTACAGCAGGTGGCTTTTACTATATGGTTTTCAACGACTCTGCTATATCAATAATTATTCTGTCTGCTTCGCAAAGATCAAAATCTGTTTTGTGACGTTTTCTAACGCCTAGCTCATTTAACAATATATGCTTTGTAGGTGTTACATAGTGCTTAGCTAAACAACTTCTAACACATTGCAGAGAGCATCCATCGATGGCTATTATCGGTCGACCTGAGATCGCGATTCGAACTAAAGATTTGACGTTTCCACCGACCCCTGCAATACATGACATTTCTGCATCGCCCCGCCTGTCTAGCTGGATAGCAATATAGTTAGCCATTTGGGCTGCACTTGAACAACCGGAACAAGAATAAATTAACGGTAGAGATTTAGAATGCACGTTCATATATCACCTTCTAGAGGTTATCATGTTATAAGAATGTCTTTAACTAATAAGAATACTCTTGAGGCTAATTATCAAATTTAAAGTTTCTACCAATGCTTTCGGTAATCCCATGATAACTTCTAAAATTATAAATTAATGGTCTCCACAAGTCGGCATCAATGATGTCATTATCTTTGAGTAGGGATACATCAGCATGAACATGATTTACTCGCAACTCCACAATAGCATGGCTGTCTCGCTTGATTATATTTTCGACTAGGCATTCCACTTGCAGTGGACATTCCTGTATGCGGAGTGGTCGTACCGTATGTGACACTTGTGATGTAAATCCTCCGAGAGAAAATTTATCGTTGCAATAATTAAATTCTGACTTTAATTTCTCAGGTGGAACTGGATTCCTTCCTGTATATTTTGCAATAGACTCAATTTTTTTAGAAAGATCATCAGATGCAATGTTCAATACCATTTCTGGACAATACTCGATGTTTTCAATTGCCTTCGAGCTTAGACTGAGACCAATTACAATATTGCTCGAGAGAGACCAGCTTGATGAAATAGGAGTAATGTTAGTTGAATTGGTATTATCAATGGTGCTTAATAGAATGACAGTACTTCCCCAGTAAAGGGATTTAGGGTGAACTTGCTTGTGCATCTCTATCATCTCCACAAAATTATTTACACAAATTGTATCACAATATGATATAATTTAGCGTATGGTGTTTCTTTTGGAAAGTCAACAGTCGAGTATTCTATGTTAACAAAATCTCAATTTGAGGCTCTTTCTGAGTTTCGCTACCAGTTAATGCGCTTTTTGCACTTTAGTGAAAATGCTGCAAAGGAGCTGGGACTTACACCGTTACAATATTTGTCGCTTTTGCATATTCAAGGATATCCAGGACGTAATTGGGCGACAGTAGGTGAGTTGGCTGAGCGGTTACAGATGAGCCATCACGCAACAGTGGCTTTACTTACACGAAGTGAAAAGTTGGAGCTCGTTGAGCGCCGAAAAAATGAAAGTGACAGACGTAAAGTAGAAGTACATTTAACAACCAAGGGAAGGGAATATTTGCAGCAGTTGGCACAGCAACACAAAACGGAATTACAATCGCTTCAGAATACTTTTCCGGTTGCTCGAATAACAGAGCTTAATGAGGATCAGAATACTGATATATAAGATAAGCGATAAGATAAGCGTGCTTGATATACTTGGGAAGGTGCGAACAAGTCCCTGATATGAGATCATGTTTGTCATCTGGAGCCATGAAACAGGGTTCATCATGAGTCATCAGCTCACCTTCGCCGACAGTGAATTCAGCAGTAAGCGCCGTCAGACCAGAAAAGAGATTTTCTTGTCCCGCATGGAGCAGATCCTGCCATGGCAAAACATGGTGGAAGTCATCGAGCCGTTTTATCCCAAGGCTGGTAATGGTCGTCGGCCCTATCCGCTGGAAACCATGCTGCGCATTCACTGTCTGCAGCACTGGTACAACCTGAGCGATGGCGCGATGGAAGATGCTCTGTACGAAATCGCCTCCATGCGTCTGTTTGCCCGGTTATCCCTGGATAGCGCCCTGCCGGACCGCACCACCATCATGAATTTCCGCCACCTGCTGGAGCAGCATCAACTGGCCCGCCAATTGTTCAAGACCATCAATCGCTGGCTGGCCGAAGCAGGCGTCATGATGACTCAAGGCACCTTGGTCGATGCCACCATCATTGAGGCACCCAGCTCGACCAAGAACAAAGAGCAGCAACGCGATCCGGAGATGCATCAGACCAAGAAAGGCAATCAGTGGCACTTTGGCATGAAGGCCCACATTGGTGTTGATGCCAAGAGTGGCCTGACCCACAGTCTGGTCACCACTGCGGCCAATGTGCATGACCTCAACCAGTTGGGTAACCTGCTGCACGGTAAGGAGCAATTTGTCTCAGCCGATGCCGGCTACCAAGGAGCGCCACAGCGCGAGGAGCTGACCGAGGTGGATGTGGACTGGCTGATCGCCGAGCGACCCGGCAAGGTAAGAACCTTGAAACAGCATCCACGCAAGAACAAAACGGCCATCAACATCGAATACATGAAGGCGAGCATCCGGGCCAGGGTGGAGCACCTGTTGCGCATCATCAAGCGGCAGTTCGGCTTCGTGAAAGCCAGATACAAGGGGCTGCTGAAAAACGATAACCAACTGGCGATGTTATTCACCCTGGCCAACCTGTTTCGGGTGGACCAGATGATACGTCAGTGGGAGAGATCGCACTAAAAACTGGGAATAACGCCTTAAATGGCGAAGAAACGGTCTAAATGGGCTGATTCAAGGCATTTACGGGAGAAAAAACGGCTCAAACAGGAAAAAATGAAATGACTGAGTCAGCCGAGAAGAATTTCCCCGCTTATTCGCACCTTCCCAAACACCGTCAGATGTATCGACTTCTAGGATATAGAAGGTGCGGCCCTGCAACTCCACCTCAACAACGGCCAGGCACCTTTAACCTGCTCCCCGTATTTTCACACAGACTGCTGTTAGTTACTTCCGCTTCTGGCACAAAGCAGACGTTAAGACTTACAGCATCGGGATACTTCTGGATGCCGCGTTAGCGGCATGGAGGCGCCAGATGAGGTTACATGTGTCTGTGGAGTCAAATGGCGCCGAAAGCCCGGCGTAGCCGGTTACCTGGCTATAAACTCTGCCATCCTACCCCCTGCCCTGATTAGCCTTAACCCGCTCACAGCAATGAAGAAGTAAAAGTAATCCCTTTTAACCCCGGTGAGCGGGCTTTACGGCGTTTACGACGTAAAGGGCGTGATTTCCGGGGCCTTAGCGGCGGCAGCTTGCTGCTGACGCTTAGGGGGATGTTCATCAACTATTTCAGCGACACCAGGAAACTTAACACGGTAGCTGCAAAGCCATACCCGCTCAAAACGTCTCAGATGCCTTTGTACGCGGTCGGAGTGGACACAGCAAGGCGACAGCCGCAGTCGGGGCGTATCTCCGCGTTAGCGGGCCGGAGGGCCGCTTACGAGCGTGTACCAGACAACCGACCGCAGCACCACCCACAGCGATGAAGAAGAGTAGTTACAACACCCATCATTAAAAGCGACACTACTCCCGGCCTTCGGCCGGGGGCGGCGGCGCTTTTCAGTGTTGGGGAGGGGCACCTGGCCGGCAAACCGGCGCCGGTTTTATGATGAACTTCCTTTTGAATGCTGTAACTAATTTGCTTCTCCGGCCGGGGCCCTTCGCGAAGCGATGGGAGCTCTTTCTGATGTTGCCGAACCGGCGCGACCGTCAGGTCGCTGCAAGGGCGGGCATTATCAGGAGCCTGTCCACAGGGCAGGCGATGAACAGGTTATGTGTTTACAGGATTTATTAAAGGATTTTTAAAAGAGATACAGAGCTGATGTTTAAAAGGAACCACGCACCCTGAAAGACTGACGGTTAGCGCTTTGCAAAACCATCGGTTAGCGCCATATGAAATAATCCCTTGCAGTTATTTGTGAATAACAAAAATCGGCCGTCAAAAGTGACGCCGGCGATAACATTTCTGGCCAGTACAGTGCCAGAAAGGCGGTGATTCAGGTAAGTGGGAAGACCTCACTGCTCATAAGATCAGCAATGGCCGGTAACAGGCGTGCGGGCACTGTTGCAAATAGTCGGTGGTGATAAACTTATCATCCCCTTTTGCTGATGGAGCTGCACATGAACCCATTCAAAGGCCGGCATTTTCAGCGTGACATCATTCTGTGGGCCGTACGCTGGTACTGCAAATACGGCATCAGTTACCGTGAGCTGCAGGAGATGCTGGCTGAACGCGGAGTGAATGTCGATCACTCCACGATTTACCGCTGGGTTCAGCGTTATGCGCCTGAAATGGAAAAACGGCTGCGCTGGTACTGGCGTAACCCTTCCGATCTTTGCCCGTGGCACATGGATGAAACCTACGTGAAGGTCAATGGCCGCTGGGCGTATCTGTACCGGGCCGTCGACAGCCGGGGCCGCACTGTCGATTTTTATCTCTCCTCCCGTCGTAACAGCAAAGCTGCATACCGGTTTCTGGGTAAAATCCTCAACAACGTGAAGAAGTGGCAGATCCCGCGATTCATCAACACGGATAAAGCGCCCGCCTATGGTCGCGCGCTTGCTCTGCTCAAACGCGAAGGCCGGTGCCCGTCTGACGTTGAACACCGACAGATTAAGTACCGGAACAACGTGATTGAATGCGATCATGGCAAACTGAAACGGATAATCGGCGCCACGCTGGGATTTAAATCCATGAAGACGGCTTACGCCACCATCAAAGGTATTGAGGTGATGCGTGCACTACGCAAAGGCCAGGCCTCAGCATTTTATTATGGTGATCCCCTGGGCGAAATGCGCCTGGTAAGCAGAGTTTTTGAAATGTAAGGCCTTTGAATAAGACAAAACGCTGCCTCATCGCTAACTTTGCAACAGTGCCTATCTGGCTATTGTACAGGATATACGTATCCGCTTAACGAACAAGAACCTCACGCGCGTCTTTCATCAGGGCCCGAATCGATGACGATTCATCATGGCCGTTTATAGTACCGCAGTCTCTCCCCTTTATTTTTACTGAAGAGCAGACAGAAACCATAAATACCGGCTTTGACATGCCGGGGAAGTCCTTATAGTACAATAATTTTCGATATCCAAACTGACCCCTATTACGCGGGTAGGATCACTGAGATAGTACATTGTCCCCAGTTTGCCCGAGAATAGCCTCTTAGTCATTATATTTTCATAACTTACTGATTTTTAATATTTAAGTTGTAAAATATGACTAAAGTTAACATTTTTTGTGACATGTTCCACAATTAGTAACGATGGTGGTTTTTAAAACACTGGTTTAGGTTCATATTGTAGACAATGAAAGAGAATGAAAAATGATGAAAGGTTTTAACAGCGTTCAATGGAGAGCTTATGAAAAGCGCGATTGAACGTCGCATGGAAATCGCGAATCTGGTTGGAGTGAGAGGTAAGGTCAGTGTTGGGGATCTTACCGAATATTTTGGAGTATCCGGAGCGACTATCCGTACTGACTTACGTTTCCTGGAGTCTATGGGGCACATTGTCCGCTCTAACGGTTATGTCATTTTAAACAAAGGAGTCATTGCCAACTTTTCAGCGGAATCCCGAAATCGTAAAGAATCTGTAACGGTAGGGCATGAACAGGATGTTGCCGTATCGGCAGAAGATAGTAATAAAGCCCTATCTTATTCAAATGGCGACGGATGGGAGCAGAAGCTGACGGAAATAATAGGCAGCCTGGAACAATCATTATTCATTGGTGCCGGAGCGGGTGATGCTGCCAACTTACTGATTTAGTGTATGATGGTGTTTTTGAGGTGCTCCAGTGGCTTCTGTTTCTATCAGCTGTCCCTCCCGTTCAGCTACTGACGGGGTGGTGCGTAACGGCAAAAGCACTGCCGGACATCAGCGCTATCTCTGCTCTCACTGCCGTAAAACATGGCAACTGCAGTTCACTTACACCGCTTCTCAACCCGGTACGCACCAGAAAATCATTGATATGGCCATGAATGGCGTTGGATGCCGGGCAACCGCCCGCATTATGGGCGTTGGCCTCAACACGATTTTACGTCACTTAAAAAACTCAGGCCGCAGTCGGTAACCTCGCGCATACAGCCGGGCAGTGACGTCATCGTCTGCGCGGAAATGGACGAACAGTGGGGATACGTCGGGGCTAAATCGCGCCAGCGCTGGCTGTTTTACGCGTATGACAGGCTCCGGAAGACGGTTGTTGCGCACGTATTCGGTGAACGCACTATGGCGACGCTGGGGCGTCTTATGAGCCTGCTGTCACCCTTTGACGTGGTGATATGGATGACGGATGGCTGGCCGCTGTATGAATCCCGCCTGAAGGGAAAGCTGCACGTAATCAGCAAGCGATATACGCAGCGAATTGAGCGGCATAACCTGAATCTGAGGCAGCACCTGGCACGGCTGGGACGGAAGTCGCTGTCGTTCTCAAAATCGGTGGAGCTGCATGACAAAGTCATCGGGCATTATCTGAACATAAAACACTATCAATAAGTTGGAGTCATTACCTGATTACCGTAATGGCAGTATCGGGAATTTTATTCTTTACGGAACTTATCTGCACATAACAGAGATATCAACACAGCTCATTTTGTGTTCAAAAAGCTGTGCGGCATTGCAGGTAACATCTCGCCTTATTTGTTCAGCAATGATTTGTGTCTAGGAAGTAAGTCTTCACAGCTGTTGAATCAACGCTATTTCGTAAGGCGACTCACGTTTTTATGCCCTGAGCCGCACTTTTCCGGCTGGAACGTTCCACCCACTCGGTCACTGTGATTAAATATGCTAAACCGATTTAATAAAGTTTAGCTTTGGGGAGTCTTAGCATGAATGCAAAAGTTTGGGTTTTGGGCGACGCGGTGGTGGACCTGCTGCCGGAGAGCGAAGGGCGTCTGCTGCAGTGCCCTGGAGGCGCGCCGGCTAACGTGGCGGTAGGTGTTGCCCGCCTTGGCGGCAATAGCGGATTTATCGGCCGCGTCGGCGGTGACCCATTTGGCCGCTACATGCGTCATACTCTGCAACAGGAGCAGGTCGACGTCAGCCATATGTATCTCGACGATCAGCAACGCACGTCCACTGTTGTCGTAGACCTTGACGATCAGGGGGAACGCACCTTTACCTTTATGGTACGCCCCAGCGCGGACCTGTTCCTGACTGAAGAAGACCTGCCAAAGTTTACCGCCGGACAGTGGTTGCACGTCTGCTCCATCGCGCTCAGCGCCGAGCCCAGCCGCAGTGCTACCTTCGCGGCTATGGAGAACATAAAGTCTGTCGGCGGTCGGATCAGCTTTGACCCTAATATTCGTCCCGATCTCTGGCAGGATCAGGCCTTGCTGCAAGCCTGCCTCGATCGTGCTTTGCACATGGCCAACGTAGTAAAGCTATCGGAAGAGGAGCTGGTGTTCATCAGCGGCAGTAATGATTTAGCACAGGGGATCGCCAGCGTAACGGAGCGCTATCAGCCGGAATTGCTATTAGTGACCCAGGGCAAAGCGGGGGTGCTTGCCGCGTTTCAGCAGGAGTTTACCCATTTCAACGCCCGGCCTGTGATCAGCGTGGACACCACCGGCGCGGGAGACGCATTTGTCGCCGGACTTCTCGCCAGCCTTGCGGCTAACGGGATGCCAACGGACGTGACCGCACTGGAGTCGACACTCACGCTGGCACAGACCTGCGGCGCCCTGGCCACCACAGCCAAAGGCGCGATGACCGCCTTGCCCTATCAGCGCGATCTCAACCGTCAGTTTTAATCCTTAAAGCCGCTATGTGCGGCTCACTTTGTTGCATGCATCACATTTATTATACCGGTTTAGCATATTTGTTTTAAGAAAAATAAAGGTCGGGATTAACATGCCAACTAAACCGGTTTAGCAAAAATCACCATTTTTCCATTTTACTTTTGGGATGCCAACAGCATGTACAGAAAAAGCACACTTGCGATGCTTATAGCTTTGCTAACCGGCGCTGCCTCGGCCCACGCGCAAACGAACATAAGCACCATTGAAGCCCGGCTCAACGCGCTGGAAAAACGCCTGCAGGAGGCAGAAATCAGGGCGCAAACGGCGGAAAACCGCGCCGGGACGGCGGAGAAAAAAGTTCAGCAACTCACCGCGCAGCAGCAAAAAAACCAGGACTCGACTCAGGAAGTGGCTCAGCGTACCGCCAGACTTGAGAAAAAAGCCGATGACAAAAGCGGCTTTGAGTTTCACGGTTACGCCCGCTCCGGCGTGATAATGAATGATTCCGGCGCCAGCACCAAATCCGGGGCCTACATAACGCCGGCAGGTGAAACCGGCGGAGCTATCGGTCGTCTGGGAAACCAGGCCGATACCTATGTTGAAATGAATCTTGAACATAAGCAGACCCTGGATAATGGGGCCACGACCCGCTTTAAGGTGATGGTCGCCGACGGGCAAACCTCTTATAACGACTGGACTGCAAGCACCAGCGATCTGAACGTTCGTCAGGCCTTTGTCGAATTGGGTAACCTGCCGACGTTCGCTGGGCCATTTAAGGGCTCAACCCTGTGGGCCGGGAAACGTTTCGACCGCGACAACTTCGATATTCACTGGATTGACTCTGATGTCGTGTTCCTCGCCGGTACCGGTGGCGGTATTTATGACGTGAAGTGGAACGACGGCCTGCGGAGTAATTTTTCCCTGTATGGGCGTAACTTCGGCGACATTGGTGATTCCAGCAACAGCGTGCAGAACTATATCCTCACCATGAATCACTTCGCAGGACCGCTGCAGATGATGGTCAGCGGTCTGCGGGCGAAGGATAACGACGAGCGTAAAGATAGCAACGGCAATCTGGTAAAAGGCGATGCGGCAAACATCGGCGTGCATGCGCTGCTCGGCCTGCATAACGACAGTTTCTACGGCCTGCGCGACGGTAGCAGTAAAACCGCTCTGCTTTATGGTCATGGTCTGGGCGCGGAGGTTAAAGGTATCGGATCTGATGGCGCACTTCGTCCGGGAGCCGACACATGGCGCATTGCCAGCTACGGCACCACGCCGCTCAGCGAAAACTGGTCTGTTGCCCCGGCAATGCTGGCGCAAAGCAGTAAAGACCGCTACGCCGATGGCGACAGCTATCAGTGGGCAACATTCAACCTGCGTCTGATTCAGGCGATCAATCAGAATTTTGCTCTCGCCTATGAAGGCAGCTACCAGTACATGGATCTTAAACCCGAAGGTTATAACGATCGTCAGGCGGTGAACGGTAGCTTCTACAAGCTCACCTTTGCCCCGACATTTAAGGTCGGCAGTATCGGTGATTTCTTCAGTCGCCCGGAGATTCGTTTCTATACCTCCTGGATGGACTGGAGCAAAAAACTGAATAATTACGCCAGCGACGACGCCCTGGGCAGTGACGGTTTTAACTCGGGCGGCGAATGGTCTTTCGGTGTGCAGATGGAAACCTGGTTCTGACGGCTTACGCCTGATGACAGGAATAGCCGGGGGGCAGAGCATCTTTGTCACCCCGGACTTAACTAAGACGCAGAAAAAGCACTCCCGTGAACGTGGGACGACAACATAAAAATGTTTAAGCCTTAAGAGGGTACTATGGATTTTGAACAGATTTCCCGCTCGCTGCTTCCGCTTCTTGGAGGCAAAGAAAATATCGCCAGCGCCGCGCACTGCGCCACGCGCCTGCGCCTGGTGCTGGTCGATGATTCGCTGGCCGACCAGCAGGCCATCGGCAAAGTTGAAGGGGTGAAGGGTTGTTTTCGTAATGCCGGACAGATGCAGATTATTTTCGGCACCGGGGTGGTAAATAAGGTCTACGCTGCCTTTACTCAGGTGGCGGGTATTAGCGAATCCAGCAAATCGGAAGCCGCCGACATCGCGGCAAAAAAGCTCAATCCATTCCAGCGCATCGCTCGCCTGCTATCAAACATCTTCGTGCCGATAATCCCTGCTATCGTCGCCTCTGGTCTGCTGATGGGCCTACTGGGAATGGTCAAAACGTACGGCTGGGTTGACCCGGGCAACGCCATCTACATCATGCTGGATATGTGCAGCTCGGCGGCGTTTATCATTCTGCCGATTCTGATTGGCTTTACCGCCGCCCGCGAATTCGGCGGTAATCCTTATCTAGGCGCGACGCTCGGCGGCATTCTGACTCATCCAGCGTTGACAAACGCCTGGGGCGTGGCCGCGGGTTTCCACACCATGAACTTTTTCGGCTTCGAAATCGCCATGATCGGCTATCAGGGTACGGTGTTCCCGGTACTGCTGGCAGTATGGTTTATGAGCATCGTTGAGAAGCAGTTGCGTCGCGCAATCCCTGATGCCCTGGATTTGATCCTGACGCCGTTCCTGACGGTGATTATATCCGGTTTTATCGCCCTGCTGATTATCGGCCCGGCCGGTCGCGCGCTGGGCGACGGTATCTCCTTTGTCCTCAGCACTCTGATTAGCCACGCTGGCTGGCTCGCCGGGTTGCTGTTTGGCGGTCTCTATTCAGTTATCGTCATTACCGGTATTCATCACAGCTTCCACGCGGTCGAAGCCGGGTTGCTGGGCAATCCCTCCATCGGCGTCAACTTCCTGCTGCCGATTTGGGCGATGGCCAACGTCGCTCAGGGCGGAGCATGTCTGGCGGTGTGGTTCAAAACCAAAGATGCAAAAATTAAAGCTATTACTCTGCCCTCGGCGTTTTCCGCCATGCTGGGCATCACCGAGGCGGCGATTTTTGGTATTAACCTGCGCTTTGTGAAGCCATTTATTGCGGCGCTGATTGGCGGTGCGGCGGGCGGCGCATGGGTGGTATCTGTACACGTCTACATGACCGCGGTTGGCCTGACGGCGATCCCCGGCATGGCCATCGTGCAGGCCAGTTCGCTGTTGAACTACATTATCGGGATGGTTATCGCCTTTGGCGTCGCCTTTACGGTCTCCCTGGTTTTGAAATACAAAACGGACGCTGAATAATGTCACTTCCATCACGACTGCCCGCGATTATGCAGGCCGTAATGCAGGGCCAGCCACGTGCGCTGGCCGATAGCCACTATCCGTGCTGGCATCTTGCGCCGGTCACCGGGCTGATGAACGACCCCAACGGCTTTGTCGAATTTGCCGGACGCTATCACCTGTTTTATCAGTGGAACCCGCTCGCCTGCGATCATACGTTTAAGTGCTGGGCGCACTGGAGCTCCCCTGATCTGCTGCACTGGCAGCATGAGCCCATTGCGCTGATGCCGGACGAAGAGTATGACCGCAACGGCTGCTACTCTGGCAGCGCGGTGGATAACAACGGTACGCTTACCCTGTGCTATACCGGCAACGTGAAGTTTGCCGACGGAGGGCGAACCGCCTGGCAATGCCTGGCAACGAAAAACGCTGACGGCACCTTCAGCAAAATCGGCCCGGTGCTGCCGCTGCCGGAGGGCTACACCGGCCACGTGCGCGACCCAAAAGTCTGGCGACACGAAGACCTGTGGTACATGGTGCTGGGCGCGCAGGATCGGCAAAAGCGCGGCAAGGTGCTGCTGTTCAGCTCTGCGGATCTCCATCAGTGGACGAGTATGGGTGAAATCGCCGGCCACGGCATCAATGGCCTCGACGACGTCGGCTATATGTGGGAGTGCCCGGATCTTTTTCCACTCGGCGACCAGCATATTCTAATCTGCTGTCCGCAGGGGATTGCCCGCGAGGAAGAGTGCTACCTGAACACCTACCCGGCAGTATGGATGGCGGGCGAGTTTGATTACGCTGCCGGCGCTTTCAGCCACGGCGAACTGCACGAACTGGACGCCGGCTTTGAGTTCTACGCCCCGCAAACAATGCTTACCAGTGATGGCCGTCGTCTGCTGGTCGGCTGGATGGGCGTGCCGGAGGGCGAAGAGATGCTTCAGCCGACCCTCAACAACGGCTGGATCCATCAGATGACCTGCCTGCGTGAGCTGGAGTTTATCGACGGTCAGCTCTACCAGCATCCGCTACGGGAACTGAGCGCCCTGCGTGGTGAAGCACACGGCTGTTTGGGGAACGCCCTGCCGCTGGCACCGATGGAAATCGATCTGCAAACCCGCGGGGACGATATGTTGAGCCTCGATTTTGGCGGCGTATTAATCCTTGAGCGCGATGCCAGCGGACTCCGCCTGGCCCGACGCAGTCTCGCCAGCGACGAGATGCATTATCGTTACTGGCGCGGAAACGTCCGCTCGCTGCGTATTTTCATCGACCAGTCGAGTGTGGAGATTTTCATCAACGGCGGTGAAGGGGTGATGAGCAGCCGTTACTTCCCGGCATGTTCCGGTCAGCTAACATTCTCCGGCATCACGCCGGACGCATTCTGCTACTGGCCGCTGCGAACTTGCATGGTAGAATAAGCGTTTTGCTTCAGGCTCATGGCGTCGTAATGAAAACCAAACGCGTAACCATTAAAGATATCGCCGAACAGGCTGGCGTCTCCAAAGCAACCGCCAGCCTGGTACTGAACGGTCGTGGCAAGGAGTTGCGCGTGGCGCAGGAAACGCGTGAGCGCGTACTGTCGATTGCCCGTAAGCAGCACTATCAGCCTAGCATTCATGCCCGCTCGCTGCGCGACAACCGCAGCCACACCATCGGACTGGTGGTGCCAGAGATCACCAACCACGGCTTTGCAGTCTTTGCCCATGAGCTGGAGATGCTGTGCCGCGAGGCGGGCGTCCAGCTGTTGATCTCTTGTACTGACGAAAACCCTGCTCAGGAGAGCGTGGTGGTCAATAACATGATTGCCCGCCAGGTCGACGGGATGATCGTCGCTTCCTGTATGAACAACGATGCCGACTATCTCAAGCTCAGCCAACAGCTGCCAGTGGTGCTGTTTGACCGCTGCCCTAATGAAAGCACGCTGCCGCTGGTAATGACCGATTCGATTACCCCAACGGCGGAACTGATTTCCCGCATCGCGCCTCAGCATAGCGATGAGTTCTGGTTTTTAGGCGGTCAGCCGCGTCTGTCGCCCTCCCGCGATCGTCTGACCGGGTTCACGCAGGGTTTGGCTCAGGCGGGTATTGCCCTACGCCCGGAATGGGTGATCAACGGCAATTACCACCCCAGTTCCGGCTATGAGATGTTCGCCGCACTCTGCGCGCGCCTTGGGCGGCCGCCTAAGGCGCTGTTCACCGCCGCCTGCGGGCTGCTCGAAGGGGTTCTGCGCTATATGAGCCAGCACCATTTACTCGACTACGATATTCATCTGACGAGCTTTGATGATCACTATCTTTATGATTCGCTGTCGCTGCGTATCGACACCATCCAGCAGGATAATCGCCAGCTGGCCTGGCACTGCTACGATCTGATAAGCCAGCTGATCGAGGGCGATACGCCCGAAACGCTACAACGCTACCTGCCCGCAACGCTGCAGTTTCGGCATTAGTAATAACTGAGCATTTTTGAATAGCGACGCTGGACGCCGATTGGTCTGAACGGCCCGGCGATCGCCGGGCATACCATTGGTGCTGGCATCGTGCTGGTAACTATCATATTAGGGCGTTTGAGCTGTTGCCTGGCCTCTCGCCGGGAGATTGTATTAACTGACCCCTGACAATAACAGTCTGTTTTGAGCCAGATATAGTCATTCGAACCCTGAGAGTTACACTTTTAAGTGATTCAGGGTATGCGCTTACTGGTTACGAATATTGTGCCAGAATCATGTGATTTGATAATTGCCGCTTTGCTTTCGAGCCAGTAAGTGCTCCACGTTCGCTAACGAATACTCAGGGCATGCAGATAAACTGCTGGCTATATTTCTTTCGAAGAGCGTGGAATGCATACCAATCCCCGGTTAAAAGGAGTTGGTGATGACTGCTATAGATCAGTTTGCTGCTCACGTTGGTCTGGACTGGGCGGATAAAAAGCACGATGTCTGCGTTCAGTTTAAAAACGGTGAGCGCACATTCCATGTGATTAAACATACCCCGGAAGCGCTTGATACCAGGCTCAATGAGTTGCACCAGAAGGTCAAAGGCAGGATCGCTATCGCCCTTGAACTGAAGAAAGGCCCGGTAGTGTATGCTCTCCAGAAGTACCCCTTTGTTACTGTCTTTCCTGTACACGCGTTATCATTGGCCCGCTATCGGCAGACCTTCTGGCCAAGTGGTGCTTCTCTCAACCGTTAAATAAACAATCTCAACATAACACGTGATTATTTTATCATTTCTATATGGTCAACTAAAACTGGCCACTGCGCTCATTATTCGGAAGTGCCTGGACTAATCGGTGGAAATAAAAAGGAAAAAATAAGCCCTGGCTGCCTCTGGCAGCCAGGTATGTTGTTATGGATGGAAAGCACAACAGTCACTCGTTCGTGCAGCCTGCTAATGTTGGCAGTGCCTTCGTAGCGTTTGTCAGGTCAACGCTGAAGGTCCCTGCTTTGCGGTCATTGACGTAGACTTCGAACTGCCTGGCCTTGCGGATATCCATGATGAAACTAAACCAGGCATTATCCCCGTTACGCCAGCCAAGGGTTGAGGGAATGGCATATTGCTTATGGTCCATCACCACTGTGATGTCGGTACTGTTATCATGCGAGCTGATCGTTTTATCTCCTGCGAGGGTCAGAAAAACCGAGTGCTGGTAAATACCGTTCTGGTCCGGATTTTCCGTGCAGTTGATGGTGAACATCTTTCCGCTGCTATTGGGGTTTGAGGGCCAATGGAACGAAAACGTACGCTAAGAAGGTAATTCATTGTTTAAATTAAAATTTAATTCTCTCAGTTCCCCCTTCAAAATATCCTCCGGTAGCGTGAACGTATAATGCCCCAGCATATTGATATGCCCGTGCATCAGTGGGGATAACCGGACGATATCTTCACCCCCGGTTTCTTCTCCATTCCTGCGCATCCAGCTCAGGGCTTCCTGCATATAAAGTGTGTTCCACAGTACCACTGCGTTAGTGACGAGGCCCAGTGCACCCAGTTGATCTTCCTGACCTTCACGATAGCGCTTTCTGATCTCACCGCGCTGCCCGTAGCAGATCGCCCTCGCCACAGCATGGCGGCCTTCTCCCCGGTTTAGCTGCGTCAGGATCCGCCGACGATAATCCTCATCATCAATATAATTTAGAAGGTACAGCGTCTTGTTGACGCGCCCCACTTCCATGATCGCCTGTGCCAACCCTGATGGGCGCGAGCTTTTCAGCAAAGAGCGAATGAGTTCTGAAGCATGAATGGTACCCAGTTTCAGCGAACCGGCGGCTCGCATCATCTCATCCCACTGATACTCGGCTTTCGACAGATCGGCACAACCACGAGCCAGTTCGTCTAGTGCACCGTAATTTGCCGATTTATCCACCCGCCAGAATACTGCTTCACCGGCATCGGCAAGCCGAGGAGAAAACTGGTATCCCAGCAGCCAGAAGAGGCCAAAAATAATGTCGCTGGTACCGGCTGTGTCTGTCATGATCTCAACCGGATTCAGCCCTGTCTGCTGCTCCAGAAGGCCTTCCAGCACAAAAATGGAATCTCGTAATGTGCCGGGGACAACGATGCCGTGGAATCCAGAGTACTGATCAGAGACGAAGTTGTACCAGGTGATGCCACGTCCGGAACCAAAATATTTTCTGTTAGGTCCTGAATTGACGGTTTTCACCGGCGTGACAAAGCGCATGCCGTCAGCTGAAGCCACTTCGCCGCCACCCCAGCGGCCAGCAAGCTCCAGTGTGGACTGAAAATCAACCAGGCGGACATTGGCGCTGACCAGCGTTTCTGCCCGGAGGTAATTCTGTTTCACCCAACTGAGCCGGTGGCGCGTCAGCGCCGGTATATTGTGCTTTATCAGCGGTTCCAGCCCGATATTGCAAGCCTCAGCCATCAGGACCGCGCACAGGCTGATGTGCAGATCCTGCGCCCGGGCCCCGGATTCACTGACATGCGTAAACTCACGTGTAAAGCCCGTTCTGGCATCTATCTCAAGCAACAGTTCCGTCAAATCTACCGGCGGGAGTAGCTGCCTTACCCGACTGTTGAGACGATGCAACGATGGTGGCTCCTCCAGTTTCTCCAGGCTGCTGATAGTCAGGGAAGGATATTTACCGTCATGGCAGATATTAACCTCCGCATTTCCTTCAAAGCGGGATGCGACGGCTTTCCAGGTTTTATCCAGTTGGACCGCCAGCTGTTGCACGCCTTTATGTCCATCAGTGGGATGTCCCAGCGCCCGACAGATGGGGACCCGCTGAACCTGCCATTCTTCCCCCTGCAACAGCTTCTCGCGGGGATTTCCCCAGCGATCGCTGTTTTCGAGCCAGATGTCCCGTCGGCGTAGTGCATCCTGAAGGCGCTCCAGCAGACAAAGCGAGTAACCGGCACGCTGTATCCGGCCCTCCGCATCGTATACCAGGCGTTTCCAGGGGCCGGTAATAATATGTTCAGGCGCATCGTCCAGGATGCGCTTTTTCGAGCCGTTCAGTTCGGTCAGATAATGAATGGCGGACAGCGTATGTTCTCCGGCTGGCGCTGCCTGGAAATGCAGGTCGCGCAATACCGCCGGAAGAAAACGCTTTACCCGCCCGTACTGTTCCACCATTTCGTCATGGAAATTGTTGTTCTGAGGCCGGGCCAGCTCATTTACCTTGCTGACGGATTCTGCCAGCCTACTTTTCGGTATGCTGCTGAATATGGTCTCCCTCAGTTCAGCATCGTCAGCCTGCTCAGCTAGCAACAATGAACATGCCTGCGCCAGCAGTAGCGCAGCACGGTCAAGATCTTTCAGCGTCCTGAGCCGTTTTTTCTGCCCCGTTTTCTTCGCCGCACGAGTGATATCCAGTATAAGCATATCGAGCACATCAACGGCTTCATCCAGCGCCGCAGTCTCCTGTGCTTTAACGAATGCGGTGAGTACGGTCAGCTTTCTCTGCTGTGGCATTCGCGCGATATATTTTACCGACGCCATGCCTGCGTAACGGGCCAGATTACGTAGTTGTATAGCGGGCAGACCGGTAAAACTCAGTCGGGAAAACTCCAGGTTTCGCAGCCGGATATACCGCTCCAGCGCTTCGGTAAATGCCGGACCGCTGACGGTGACAGGTCCCTTTTTCAGTTGCTCCAGCGGTGAAATTCGCTGCCCCTCAGGAATGTCCAGCAGCTCAGTCACGCGGGCGGTCTGCCAGCTGTCCGGCAACGCGGCCAGTTTCTTCCAAAGTTGCTGATTTGCCCGTTCACGTATTTCACTGACGAGACGTACAAGTGTGGTTGCTCCGGGCAGCAGGACCTTATTCTGAAGCAACCAGGCGGTGGCAAAATCAAACATCAGGCCGGGTCGCTCATTACTGAGCCATGCACGGGTGTATAGCAGGCGCTTCAGGCGGAAAGACCAGGGGAAATCGCCAAATTCATGGTAACCGTAATATTCCTTAATCAGCGCAGTATGCTCTCTGAGGGTGGTATCCCGTTCTGCGTAGCGGGAAAGGACTTCCGGACGGCGGATATTAAGCTGCACCGCGACAAATTGCTGAACACCCGGCAGAACCCGGGTTAAATCTGTCAGAAAGGTGCCCAGAAAACGGGCGGTGGTGAGCTGAAGCGCAATTCCCAGCCGGTTATGCCTTCCCCGTCGCTGGTTAATGAAGGCAAGATCTCGCTCATCAAGATGAAAATAGCGCGCCAGCTGCACGTCATTGGGTTCTGCAACATAGCGACCATAATTCAGTTCCTGCTCAGTGGTCAGAAAATCGACGGGCATATAGGCCTTCCTGCCTGACGGTTATATATTAACAATTTCGCAACCGTCCGAAATGTTATAATTTATAAGACAGCATAAAACGGCAGGCATGGACTGTCTATTAAATCGTATTTTTGCCATAATAGACACAAGGTGTCTGATATTCGATTTAAGGTACATTTTTATGCGACTTTTTGGTTACGCACGGGTCTCAACCAGTCAGCAGTCCCTAGATATTCAAATTAGAGCACTTAAGAACGCGGGGGTAAAAGCCAACCGTATTTTTACGGACAAGGCATCGGGAAGTTCAGCTGCCAGGGAAGGACTTGAGCTGTTGCGCATGAAGGTGGAAGATGGAGATGTCATTCTGGTGAAGAAGCTAGACCGTCTTGGTCGTGACACTGCCGATATGATTCAACTAATAAAAGAATTCGATGCCTTGGGTGTGGCAGTCCGATTCATTGATGATGGGATCAGTACCGATGGAGAAATGGGGAAGATGATCGTCACAATTCTATCAGCAGTGGCACAAGCAGAACGTACTCGCATCTTTGAACGAACAAATGAAGGAAGAATTGAGGCCAAGTCTAAAGGAATTAAATTTGGCAGAAAACGGAAAATAGACAGGAATAAAATAAAATTTATGCATGATAAAGGAACTGGAGCAACTGAAATAGCTAAGCATATGGGTATTGCGCGTTCAACCGTATATAAAATTATCAATTCAGAACGTTCACCAATCAATGATTGATTATCTTACAACTGACAAGGTGGAATTGTGAGAACATTTGTTATAATTTGGACGATAGCTTTCATTGCGGTAATTGCTGTAATGTGTACAGTGGATCTTTCATTATATGTACCTTCAATTTACACCGTATTTAATAAAAACAAACCTTTAGTAACTGGTATTATATATATACTACTAATATCTATTTTTATATGGCTAATTGTAGCGTTATATCTTTTAAAAAAATACTCATTTAAAGTAGAGAAATTAAGTTTAGGCGGCGTTAATGTTCTGTTCAATGAAAGTGGTACGTTATATCGCAAAAGTATAAAAAATCATCTGGATTCAAAAAGAGCTATCTTTAAGTTGAAGAAAAATGTGGACGCATTCGATGAAGTTATCTCATCATATTATCAGACATATCAATTTATTAGAGATGAAATGAAACTATTGAATCCAAAAAAAGACAATGAGTTATATAATATTAGCAATGATATGTTAATGGTGTTAAATAAATTTTTAACTAAAAATCAAAATAATTATAAAAGATGGTATAAATATATATCAGATAAGGATGAAGTTATTGATGTTATAACTAATACACCATTAAAAGTTCACCTGACGCCTATAAATAAAATACAAAAGCAATACTATAACTACAGTAAAATATGTAACGATTTTAAAGTAGTAAATGATTTTTTCACATCACGGGTTCAACAAACATTTAACGTGAACACCACCAAATGGGATTGGTAACAAGTAAAGGGGAGTATCATACTCCCCTTTACTGTTTCTGCTAGCCATTACGCATTCTCATTGGGGTAGAAAAAACGTATTCGCACTTATCTTTATCTTGATATGTTAACTCAATCATTTTTCTAAGGTTTTCTGGGTTATTGTGTATCTGATCCCAGTTGACTATTGATATATATGACTTTTCACTCATCAAGTTATCGATAACTCTTTCAGGCATATATGGATATATTTCTTTATATGTTGTTCTGTCGTTGATTGTTATCCACTCGGTTATATTAGGATGAAATTCATTTTTTTCATTTTCACCATGACTGGCTCTAATGTTGTTTGTCCCTGTTGAAGGAAGATTTATAATAAAAATACCTGATTTGCCGTTTCTGGGACTATCCCTCATGGATGAATATAATTCCCAATCAACATGCTTTCTATTTTTAGTCTCAGTCCCAACGAGTAAAATAAGAGCGGATGTATCACGTAAATATTCATCCCTTATTATTTCTCTGATCTTTTGAGGTTCTTCTTCTTCATCAATGTCACCAAGTGATACCGAGCGATTCACAAAAATATCAAAAACATCATTCATTTTTTCAAGTTCGTTTTTGTACCATTGGTCATTAGCATGGTGGTAACTGATGAAAACTTTGTGCTTGGTCACGCTTTTTCCTCATTTATTCTCTGGTTTACGGATTTTACATCTTCATCCATACCGAGTAAAAGTCTTATAATTTATTTTTTCACACTAAGAGATACTCTCAACCACTGGATACAGTATAATCAGGAAGTGGCTACATTCTTCCAATTCAAATGAAGAGAGCAGACTTACATGCAATTCATCCATAATGATCTTGGTCAAAGAAAAAGAGGGGAGATTGTTGAAATCACCCTTATCAGTGGTGCAAATGTTAGACTAATGGATAGTTCTAACTTCAGTAGTTATAAGAATGGCCGACGACATTCCTACATTGGTGGGTTAGCAAAGCGCTCCCCCATAAGGTTACAGATCCCTTCATCAGGCCATTGGCATATTGCTGTAGATATGCAGGGATTAAGGGGGAGTACCAGGGCTTCTGTTCGCGTTCTTCCAGGGGTTCTTCCTGAAATTCAGGATAGGCCGTTAAGCGAAGTTCCTAGTCTGGTAAGAGATAACAGACCACCGTCAACAGCACAGAGCAACGAGATACATGACGTATTTATTTCGCATGCCTCAGAGGATAAAGATGATTTTGTTCGCTCTCTGGCAAACTCATTAATCAGTCACGGCCTTAATGTATGGTATGACGAAATGACGTTAAGAATTGGTGACAGCCTGAGACAAAAAATAGACAAAGGTTTAGCAAACAGTCGTGTTGGGTTAGTAGTTTTGTCTCCGGCGTTTATAAGCAAAGGTTGGACAAATTATGAACTTGATGGAATCGTCACTCGTGCTATTTCTGGTGAGCAAATATTGCTTCCCATATGGCATAATATTACAAAACAAGAAGTTGTCGATTTTAGTCCATCATTAGCAGACAAAGTTGCTCGTAGTACTGCAACTCATACAATCGATGAAATTGCTCATGAGATAGCCGAGCTACTGCATTCTCGTGGTTAATGTTTATCGAAATTCAAATAGCAAAACAAAAGGATCAATCAGCGATCCTTTTTTTATTTTTATGAATATCAATAAATTACATTCTTAACGTACGTTTTCGTTCCATTGGCCTTCAAACCCCGTGACTGCCGGAAGATTACCGGCAGCAAGCAAAGCCTAACGGATGATGATTTTTTCCTTAAAGAGCTGCACAGCAGCGAAAAATGGCCCGCATTCCTGCAAACCGCCGTTGAGAAGAAACGCACTATCGTGATCTGCGGTGAAACCGGGTCGGGGAAAACGGTACTCACGCGCGCGCTGTTAAAATCGCTACATAAAGACGAGCGTGTAATTATTTTAGAGGACGTTCACGAAGTCACGGTCGATCACGTTGTAGAAGCCGTTTATATGATGTACGGCGATGCAGGAAAGATCGGCCGCGTCAGCGCCACTGATGCCCTGCGAGCCTGTATGCGTCTGACACCGGGCCGTATCATCATGACTGAGCTTAGGGATGATGCTGCGTGGGATTATCTTAAAGCACTTAATACCGGCCATCCAGGCGGTGTTATGTCAACGCACGCTAACTCTGCGCGCGATGCCTTTAACCGTATTGGGCTGCTTATCAAGGCGACCCCTATCGGCCGTATGCTCGATATGAGCGATATTATGCGAATGCTCTACTCCACCATTGACGTTGTGGTGCATATGGAAAAGCGGAAAATCAAAGAAATTTATTTTGACCCTGAATATAAAATGCAGTGTGTGAACGGGAGCCTGTAATGAAAAACTTAGCAACCTGGCTTCTGGCCGCAGCATTTACGACAGCCGCCCTGCCCGCCTTTGCGGTGGAACCATCCGTTCAGGTTGGCTACTCGCCTGAAGGAAGCGCCCGCGTTCTCGTCCTGAGCGCCATTGACTCCGCAAAAACCTCGATACGGATGATGGCTTATTCTTTTACCGCCCCGGATATTATGAAAGCACTGGTAGCAGCCAAAAAACGGGGAGTTGATGTGAAAATCGTAATTGATGAAAGGGGCAATACGGGGCGCGCCAGCATTGCGGCCATGAACTACATAGCGAACAGCGGCATCCCTTTGCGTACTGACAGTGATTTCCCTATCCAGCATGACAAGGTGATCATCGTGGATAATGTGACCGTTGAAACTGGCAGCTTTAATTTCACCAAAGCGGCCGAAACGAAAAACTCGGAGAATGCGGTGGTGATCTGGAACATGCCTAAGCTCGCTGAATCATTCCTCGAACACTGGCAAGACCGCTGGAATCGGGGGAGAGACTACCGTTCCAGCTACTGAATACTGACCGCCAAAAGGCGGTTTTTTTGTTCAAAGAAACTGATCTCAGTATCGCGCCCGGGGCAGCTGGCCAACGTCGCCGGCATCGCGCCGGCAAAAATCGAAAAACAGAAATATCAGCAAGATAGCTTAAACAGGTGTCGGGAAATTTCGTTGAGATATTTTGAAGGAATCACAGTGTAAGCAGGCGCTTTTTCAGGGAGGCGCGTTCTTGCGGGTTGCGTCCCTTGTGATTGGCGATGCGATCCGCCGTGGCGGCCTGGCGCTTGACGGGCCAGTAGGAGCGGCCATCCTTGCCCATCGACCAGACGCTGCTGGCCTGGTTTTCCAGCAGGGGCAGATGGGCGCTCAGGGCTTCGGGCGACGCGCTGGTCAGCGCCGTGCGCTCACGGGTGCGCCAGCGCTGATGCCAGAGCTTCTTGTCCTCGCGCTCGCTGCCGCAGGTCGTGTGCCCGACGATGGGTGTTTTGCGGCGGCTGCGGCTCATAACGTAGTGGTCTCCAAGAACATTCAGGACTGATCCCAGGCGTCGATGGTCAAGACCTGATCGGCAGGACAGGCGGCTACGCGGTCGGGAACTGGATGGTGTTCAGTCTCATGCCGACCCCATTCGATTGATCGCGTCGCTTGCGGCACGCTGCGACGCAAGGAGGTTTGCGACCTGGTTTAGCAGCCGTGTCCGCTGCATGTCTGTTACCTATCTCCCCGACCGCTCATTGGACCAACTCCAGAGATTGGGCTCTATCGCTCAGCCAATACGAAACCGGCATTGGCTGATGCCACAACCGAGACTAACACAAATGGCTCGGTACCTGTATTTCGCGCCCCGTGCACTTGGCCCGGTCTTGCCACGGCTATCTCACCTTCCCTGAGGGCACGAACAATCCCATTGCCCTGAAAGTAATCAGCCATTCCCGACAAAACAGTCCACGTGTCTTGGCCGTGAGGATGAATGTGAGCCGCAATTTCCTGCCCGGGATGGACATGCCAAACCACGATAATTGAGTCTCGGGTTTCAAGCACAACGGAACGAATAGGCTCGCCTTCGGACGGCTGAACATACTCGGCTACAGAAAATATTCTCGATTCAACAGTCATCGGAGATCCCTCTTTCACAGTTGTCGTTACGGTCTTCATCGTCGGCATCCTGACGCACGGCGGGCAATTGCTGGAGCAACGCCGGCAGCCATTCCTGTACCGTCTCCCACACCACATCGAGGTTGATGTCGAAATAGCCGTGAGCCATGCGATTACGCATATTGCGCATGCTGCGCCACGGCACGTCGGCATGCGCCTGGGTGAACTCGACGTAGCCATCCATCACCTTTGTGGCCGCCTCGCCGATGACGATCAGGCTCATGATGACGGCCTGCTGGGTGCGCTTGTCGGCCAAGAAGTCGTCCTTGGCCATCCCTTCCACGAAGCTGCGCGCATCGGTTGCGGCCTGCTGAATGTGGTCGAGGTAATCGGGCAGGCGGTTCTCGCTCATATCGGTTGCGCCTCCGCGAGCACCTTGGCCCGGAACTTCGGCGGCAGGTCGCCGGGAGTCAGCAGATCGACGTCAACGCCGAGCAGCGATTTCAGTTCTTCTTCCAAATCGCCCAAGTCCAACAACGTGGCACCGGGCAGCGCATCGACCAACAGGTCGAGGTCGCTGCCATCCCGGTCGGTGCCATGCAGCACCGAGCCGAAGACGCGCGGGTTCGCGGCGCGAAAGCGGCCTACCGCTTCACGCACTGCGCTTCGCTTCATGTCAAGCACAACAGACGGTCGCATGCGCATCCTTTCTTATCGAAACTCGTTGAGATGATATGCAATCAAGAATAGAATTTCAAGAACTATTTTCGGCACTGTTGCAAATAGTCGGTGGTGATAAACTTATCATCCCCTTTTGCTGATGGAGCTGCACATGAACCCATTCAAAGGCCGGCATTTTCAGCGTGACATCATTCTGTGGGCCGTACGCTGGTACTGCAAATACGGCATCAGTTACCGTGAGCTGCAGGAGATGCTGGCTGAACGCGGAGTGAATGTCGATCACTCCACGATTTACCGCTGGGTTCAGCGTTATGCGCCTGAAATGGAAAAACGGCTGCGCTGGTACTGGCGTAACCCTTCCGATCTTTGCCCGTGGCACATGGATGAAACCTACGTGAAGGTCAATGGCCGCTGGGCGTATCTGTACCGGGCCGTCGACAGCCGGGGCCGCACTGTCGATTTTTATCTCTCCTCCCGTCGTAACAGCAAAGCTGCATACCGGTTTCTGGGTAAAATCCTCAACAACGTGAAGAAGTGGCAGATCCCGCGATTCATCAACACGGATAAAGCGCCCGCCTATGGTCGCGCGCTTGCTCTGCTCAAACGCGAAGGCCGGTGCCCGTCTGACGTTGAACACCGACAGATTAAGTACCGGAACAACGTGATTGAATGCGATCATGGCAAACTGAAACGGATAATCGGCGCCACGCTGGGATTTAAATCCATGAAGACGGCTTACGCCACCATCAAAGGTATTGAGGTGATGCGTGCACTACGCAAAGGCCAGGCCTCAGCATTTTATTATGGTGATCCCCTGGGCGAAATGCGCCTGGTAAGCAGAGTTTTTGAAATGTAAGGCCTTTGAATAAGACAAAAGGCTGCCTCATCGCTAACTTTGCAACAGTGCCAGCAAAACCATTAACGGACAGCCGGATCATTTCGTACATCCCTTACGGTCAGGGGTTCGCGCTCAATGGAACGAAATCACCCGTTAGCTTAAAACGCTTAACGAATGGAAGGGACTTCCCCTAGATATGCGCCTGATTAACTTTCGTGCAATCATAGGATAAACATTGACCCAGAGGGATTCGTTATGACCATCACCACTGTCGGTATCGATCTTGCTAAAAATGTGTTTGCTGTTCACTGCATTGACCAAAATGGTAAAGCTGTTCTGGTTAAACCCAAGGTGTCGCGTGCAGCACTTTCTGAACTCATCGCAGGTTTACCTCCCTGTGTCATTGGAATGGAAGCCTGCTCGGGTGCCCACTATTGGGCAAGATTATTCAGGCAGTATGGCCATGATGTCCGGTTGATGGCTCCGAAATTTGTCTCACCCTATCGCATGGCGGGTAAGACCGGGAAAAATGATGCAGCTGATGCAATAGCTATTTGTGAGGCAGTGCAGCGGCCGCATATGCGCTTTGTACCAGTCAAAGACGAAAGCCAGCAGGCAATGCAATGCTTACATCGGACAAGACAGGGATTTATCCAGGAAAGAACAGCAACGTATAACCGTCTTCGGGGCCTGATATCTGAATTCGGGGTTATTGCCCCACAAAGCACTGATGCTCTGCGTCATGTTGTTTCTGACCAGAAGGAAACTCTGCCAGTACAGGTTAGGCTGTGCATTGATGATCTATTGACACATGTCACTAATATTGAAGAGAAAATCGCCGAATATGACAGGGTATTATCTCGTGTGGCCAAAACAGATCATCGCAGCCAGCAGTTAATGGAACTGAAAGGTGTTGGGCCCACCACAGCGAGTGCGCTGGTCGCCAGTATTGGCAATGCCCATGATTTTAAGAACGGGCGCCAACTGGCAGCCTGGTTGGGGCTAACGCCATCACAATACAGTAGTGGCGGAAAATCAAAGCTTGGCAGGATAACAAAAGCGGGTGATGCCTATCTGCGAACCCTACTGGTCCAGGGAGCCCGTTCTGTAATGGTAGGGGCAGAGAATAGAACGGACCCGTTTAGCCGTTGGGTCTGCTCGTTGATTGGTAGGCGGGGATACTGGCGTGCTGTCGTTGCAATCGCCGCCAAGAATGCGAGGTTGTGCTGGGCATCATTACATTACGGCGATGACTTCAGACTGTATTCAACAACATGAAAAATTTAACTGAGTAGTAACTGAACTGTAAATTGTTGATGGTAAAGGGTTAGACCCCCGTGAGAAGTATCTGCATATCCTACTGGATATCACTATCCGATTAACGAAGGAGGATCTCACGAGCGTCTTTCATCAGGGTCCGAATCACTAGCGATTCAGCATGACCGTTTATAGTAGCGCAGGTAATGACTCCAACTTATTGATAGTGTTTTATGTTCAGATAATGCCCGATGACTTTGTCATGCAGCTCCACCGATTTTGAGAACGACAGCGACTTCCGTCCCAGCCGTGCCAGGTGCTGCCTCAGATTCAGGTTATGCCGCTCAATTCGCTGCGTATATCGCTTGCTGATTACGTGCAGCTTTCCCTTCAGGCGGGATTCATACAGCGGCCAGCCATCCGTCATCCATATCACCACGTCAAAGGGTGACAGCAGGCTCATAAGACGCCCCAGCGTCGCCATAGTGCGTTCACCGAATACGTGCGCAACAACCGTCTTCCGGAGCCTGTCATACGCGTAAAACAGCCAGCGCTGGCGCGATTTAGCCCCGACATAGCCCCACTGTTCGTCCATTTCCGCGCAGACGATGACGTCACTGCCCGGCTGTATGCGCGAGGTTACCGACTGCGGCCTGAGTTTTTTAAGTGACGTAAAATCGTGTTGAGGCCAACGCCCATAATGCGGGCGGTTGCCCGGCATCCAACGCCATTCATGGCCATATCAATGATTTTCTGGTGCGTACCGGGTTGAGAAGCGGTGTAAGTGAACTGCAGTTGCCATGTTTTACGGCAGTGAGAGCAGAGATAGCGCTGATGTCCGGCGGTGCTTTTGCCGTTACGCACCACCCCGTCAGTAGCTGAACAGGAGGGACAGCTGATAGAAACAGAAGCCACTGGAGCACCTCAAAAACACCATCATACACTAAATCAGTAAGTTGGCAGCATCACCAGTAGCGCAGTCTTATCCCTTGCCTTTCATTGATGAACAGACAGAAATTAAAAACCGGCGTTGACTGTTCGGGGAAGCCCTTATAGTAGGATAATTTCCTTTTTCCAAGCGGACCCGGTGAAATACGCGAACGGGCAAATCAGCGGCTGTGGAAGAAACTGGCCGCGTTGCCGGACAGCTGGCAGACCGCCCGCGTGACGGAGCTTCTGGACATTCCTGAGGGGCAGCGTACTTCACCGCTGGAGCAACTGAAAAAGGGACCGGTCACCGTCAGCGGCCCGGCATTTACCGAAGCGCTGGAGCGGTATATCCGGCTGCGAAACCTGGAATTTTCCCGACTGAATTTTACCGGTCTGCCTGCTATACAACTGCGTAATTTGGCCCGTTACGCAGGCATGGCGTCGGTAAAATATATCGCGCGAATGCCACAGCAGAGAAAACTGGCCGTACTCACAGCATTCGTTAAAGCGCAGGAGACTGCGGCGCTGGATGAGGCCGTTGATGTGCTCGATATGCTGATACTGGATATCACTCGTGCGGCGAAGAAAACGGGGCAGAAAAAACGGCTCAGGACGCTTAAAGATCTTGATCGTGCTGCGCTAATATTGGCGCGGGCATGTTCATTGTTGCTGGATGAACAGGCTGACGATGCTGAACTGAGGGAGACCATATTCAACAGCATACCGAAAAGCAGGCTGGCAGAATCCGTCTGCAAGGTAAATGAGCTGGCCCGGCCTCAGAACAACAATTTCCATGACGAAATGGTGGAGCAGTACGGGCGGGTAAAGCGCTTTCTTCCGGCGGTATTGCGCGACCTGCATTTCCAGGCAGCGCCAGCCGGAGAACATACGTTGTCCGCCATTCATTATCTGACCGAACTGAACTGCTCGAAAAAGCGCATCCTGGACAATGCGCCTGAACATATTATTACCGGCCCCTGGAAACGCCTGGTATACGATGCGGAGGGCCGGATACAGCGTGCCGGTTACTCGCTTTGTCTGCTGGAGCGCCTTCAGGATGCACTACGCCGACGGGACATCTGGCTCGAAAACAGCGATCGCTGGGGAAATCCCCGCGAGAAGCTGTTGCAGGGGGAAGAATGGCAGGTTCAGCGGGTCCCCATCTGTCGGGCGCTGGGACATCCCACTGATGGACATAAAGGCGTGCAACAGCTGGCGGTCCAACTGGATAAAACCTGGAAAGCCGTCGCATCCCGCTTTGAAGGAAATGCGGAGGTTAATATCTGCCATGACGGTAAATATCCTTCCCTGACTATCAGCAGCCTGGAGAAACTGGAGGAGCCACCATCGTTGCATCGTCTCAACAGTCGGGTAAGGCAGCTACTCCCGCCGGTAGATTTGACGGAACTGTTGCTTGAGATAGATGCCAGAACGGGCTTTACACGTGAGTTTACGCATGTCAGTGAATCCGGGGCCCGGGCGCAGGATCTGCACATCAGCCTGTGCGCGGTCCTGATGGCTGAGGCTTGCAATATCGGGCTGGAACCGCTGATAAAGCACAATATACCGGCGCTGACGCGCCACCGGCTCAGTTGGGTGAAACAGAATTACCTCCGGGCAGAAACGCTGGTCAGCGCCAATGTCCGCCTGGTTGATTTTCAGTCCACACTGGAGCTTGCTGGCCGCTGGGGTGGCGGCGAAGTGGCTTCAGCTGACGGCATGCGCTTTGTCACGCCGGTGAAAACCGTCAATTCAGGACCTAACAGAAAATATTTTGGTTCCGGACGTGGCATCACCTGGTACAACTTCGTCTCTGATCAGTACTCTGGATTCCACGGCATCGTTGTCCCCGGCACATTACGAGATTCCATTTTTGTGCTGGAAGGCCTTCTGGAGCAGCAGACAGGGCTGAATCCGGTTGAGATCATGACAGACACAGCCGGTACCAGCGACATTATTTTTGGCCTCTTCTGGCTGCTGGGATACCAGTTTTCCCCCCGGCTTGCCGATGCCGGTGAAGCGGTATTCTGGCGAGTGGATAAATCGGCAAATTACGGTGCACTGGACGAACTGGCACGTGGTTGTGCCGATCTGTCGAAAGCCGAGGATCAGTGGGATGAGATGATGCGAACCGCCGGTTCGCTGAAACTGGGCACCATTCATGCTTCAGAACTCATTCGCTCTTTGCTGAAAAGCTCGCGCCCATCAGGGCTGGCACAGGCGATCATGGAAGTGGGGCGCGTCAACAAGACGCTGTACCTTCTTAATTATATTGATGATGAGGATTATCGTCGGCGGATCCTGACGCAGCTAAACCGGGGGGAAGGCCGCCATGCTGTGGCGAGGGCGATCTGCTACGGGCAGCGCGGTGAGATCAGAAAGCGCTATCGTGAAGGTCAGGAAGATCAGCTGGGGGCACTGGGCCTGGTCACTAACGCAGTGGTACTGTGGAACACACTTTATATGCAGGAAGCCCTGAGCTGGATACGCAGTAATGGAGAAGAAATCGGGGTTGAAGATATCGCCCGGTTGTCCCCACTGATGCACGGGCATATCAATATGCTGGGGCATTATACGTTTACGCTACCGGAGGATATTTTGAAGGGGGAACTGAGAGAACTAAATTTCAATTTAAACAATGAATTAACTTCTTAGCGTACGTTTTCGTTCCATTGGCTCTCAAACCCCAAAAAGTGGATAACCGAACAGCATCGGCGCGAGCGCCTCAAAAGTAGCTCCCCACGCTAAAGCGCGGGGCATTCAGAACGGAATCCCTCGATGGCTAACAGCTCGCCTGTTAGCCATCGAGGGATTGGACAAATCCGGCCACGCCGGATACGTCAGCAAATATCGCTGAAGAATTAGCTTACACGCTCGTAAGCGGCTCTTACGACCCGCTAACGCGGAGATACGCCCCAACTGCGGCTTCGGCCTTGTTGTGACCACTCCGACCGCGCACAAAAGCCTCTGAGCCGCTTTTAGCGGAATATGGCTTTGCAGGGTGAAGGGATGGATAGGCGATCCCTTTCGATCCCTCACTGGTATCGGCGGCTAACCCTCGGTGCTACCTGTCATTTCATCCTGCCGCCTTACATGCGCTAACGCGCATAAATCCCCGTTCCTCAGTGGAACGAAAACTCACGCTAACAGGGTAGTGACCGGGTAGCCACGATAACTGCCAACAAAATTAGCTTATAGGTTAATTCTACCTTGTCTGAAATTAGCCTATAGGTTAATATTAATAGAAATGGGAGGTCACATGTTTAGCGTTGTTTATCACCCGGAAGCCAGGGAAGAAGCCACAGCATTACCCGTAAAAATCAGGGTGAAGTTTGACCGTCTCATCGGCAAACTGGAGTATGACGCCCGATTACTGCGGGAGCCGGACACGAAGCCCCTGGGCGATGGACTTTTTGAGATCCGCACGATGGGGACGGACATAGCCAGGGGAATCTGGGTATACCACAAAGGCAATACCATCATCATGCTCCGTGTTTTCATCAAGAAGTCACAGAAAACGCCAGCGAAAGAAATCGATCTCGCCAAAAAGCGGTTAGCGGAGGTACTTAATGAAACTGGTAAGCCATAAAGAACTGCATAACGAGTGGATGCAGGACGATGAATATCGCGCTGCATGGCAGGAAGAAGAACGTAAGGAAAAGCTCAGGGAGCTGCTTGCTGAATGGCGCAAGCATGACAACCTGACAAAAGCGCAGGTTGCTGAACGCATGGGGGTTACACCTCCGGTTATTTCTCGCCTGGAAAACAACATCACCAAAGCCAGCATCGACACACTGACCCGCTACGCTCACGCCTGCGGCATCAAGAAACCTGTCATTGCCCTGTACTGAATAGCCAGCCCTCCGGGGCTGGCCTTTTTGTTTCGGTCAGTCCCAAAATTTTGTTAAAGCAAGTTTAAAATGTCACCTGTTTCTCCAAAGTTGAAATGTCACTTCTAAGCCAATCTATTTATACATAATCTTTACATCTTTCCCCGGTGACAAAGTGCTAATTGGTCTGTAATGTTCAATGTGTGGCAGGCAAGCCGCCGGTGACTTAGGGAAGGTGCGAACAAGTTCCTGATATGAGATCATCATATTCATCCGGAGCGCATCCCAGAGGGACATCATGAGCCATCAACTCACCTTCGCCGATAGTGAATTCAGCACTAAGCGCCGTCAGACCCGAAAAGAGATTTTCCTCTCCCGCATGGAGCAGATTCTGCCATGGCAGAATATGACCGCTGTCATCGAGCCGTTTTATCCCAAGGCGGGCAATGGCCGACGGCCCTATCCGCTGGAGACCATGCTGCGTATTCACTGCATGCAGCATTGGTACAACCTGAGCGACGGTGCCATGGAAGATGCCCTGTACGAAATCGCCTCCATGCGCCTGTTTGCCCGATTATCCCTGGATAGCGCCCTGCCGGATCGCACCACCATCATGAATTTCCGCCACCTGCTCGAGCAGCATCAACTGGCCCGTCAATTGTTCAAGACCATCAATCGCTGGCTGGCCGAAGCAGGCGTCATGATGACCCAAGGCACTTTGGTGGATGCCACCATCATTGAGGCACCCAGCTCTACCAAGAACAAAGAGCAGCAACGCGATCCGGAGATGCATCAGACCAAGAAAGGCAATCAGTGGCACTTTGGCATGAAGGCCCACATTGGTTTCGATGCCAAGAGTGGCCTGACCCACAGCCTGGTCACCACCGCGGCCAACGAGCATGACCTCAATCAGCTGGGTAATCTGCTTCATGGAGAGGAGCAATTTGTCTCAGCCGATGCCGGCTACCAAGGAGCGCCACAGCGCGAGGAGCTGGCCGAGGTGGATGTGGACTGGCTGATCGCCGAGCGTCCCGGCAGGGTAAAAACCTTGAAACAGCATCCACGCAAGAACAAAACGGCCATCAACATCGAATACATGAAAGCCAGCATCCGTGCCAGGGTGGAGCACCCGTTTCGCATCATCAAGCGGCAGTTCGGCTTCGTGAAAGCCAGATACAAGGGGCTGCTGAAAAACGATAACCAACTGGCGATGTTATTCACCCTGGCCAACCTGTTTCGGGTGGACCAAATGATACGTCAGTGGGAGAGATCTCAGTAAAAACCGGAAATAACGCCAGAAATGGTGGAAAAAATAGCCTAAATAGGCTGATTCGATGTGTTTGCGGGAAAAAAATCGGCCCAGATCCGCGAAATTTTAATCAGCGAGTCAGCTTGGGAAGAAATGACCTGCTTATTCGCACCTTCCTTAATATAAAGACACAAGCAGAGACATTTTTGGCACGATATAAAAACGCTAAGTTAAAAAATCACTATGACGTGTTGGGTATCAAATGTTCACTGGCATAAACCTCTGTTTCTGATGTAAAACAGATTTTCTGAGGAGGCGTAAAACCTCCTCGTACTGCGAAATTGATTTAGTGATAGCGATCGATCACGCCAACCAGATAGTGGTCGGTTTGCTGCATGTTGATGCCCGCTTTTTTAGCGCTGCGGACTTCATCCAGAATGATTTGCAACAGCGTCCCGTCCACGATTTCCTCTTTTCTGTATCGCTTCAGGAAGTTAATCGCTGACTTATCGTTTGCTGCCTGGGCGTCTTCCGTCAAAGAGGTCAGCGCATTAATGCGCTTCTGGTAATCGCTTACCGTCTGCTCAAACAGATCTTCCAGCGTGGAAAATTCACCGCACCGGGCGTGTTGCTCCTGTAACACCGGCGTGGCGCCGCTCTGTTTGATGTATTCGTACATGCGCATCATTTGCGTCACCGTATTTTGCGCCTGATGACGCAAAAATAGTGCGGTGCCATTAAGGCTATTCTCGCTGCACCTCTGGCTGAGCTGAAGATACAAATTTGAGGTATAAAACTCCTGATTCATTTGCGCATTCAGTTTTTGAACTATTCCGCTAGCGATCATAGGACTTCCTTATTTCTTGTCATCTCAGAAAACGGTCACTCTTCGAAAAAACAACCAGAATAAAAGCGATTCTTTCGCTTTTTTTATTGCGCCTGGTTACGCAGTCATATTCATTTTAAGTCGGGATGCTCCTTATTTAAATATCCAACCCTACTATCGCATTTCTATCTGGCATTATTCTGTGATGGTGTTTCGATATTCACACTCCCTGTGCCAATCCTTTCTTATCGACAGTAGGAAACTTCCTCCGGCTATTCTGCTGAACACGATTAGGGGCACTGTTGCAAAGTTAGCGATGAGGCAGCCTTTTGTCTTATTCAAAGGCCTTACATTTCAAAAACTCTGCTTACCAGGCGCATTTCGCCCAGGGGATCACCATAATAAAATGCTGAGGCCTGGCCTTTGCGTAGTGCACGCATCACCTCAATACCTTTGATGGTGGCGTAAGCCGTCTTCATGGATTTAAATCCCAGCGTGGCGCCGATTATCCGTTTCAGTTTGCCATGATCGCATTCAATCACGTTGTTCCGGTACTTAATCTGTCGGTGTTCAACGTCAGACGGGCACCGGCCTTCGCGTTTGAGCAGAGCAAGCGCGCGACCATAGGCGGGCGCTTTATCCGTGTTGATGAATCGCGGGATCTGCCACTTCTTCACGTTGTTGAGGATTTTACCCAGAAACCGGTATGCAGCTTTGCTGTTACGACGGGAGGAGAGATAAAAATCGACAGTGCGGCCCCGGCTGTCGACGGCCCGGTACAGATACGCCCAGCGGCCATTGACCTTCACGTAGGTTTCATCCATGTGCCACGGGCAAAGATCGGAAGGGTTACGCCAGTACCAGCGCAGCCGTTTTTCCATTTCAGGCGCATAACGCTGAACCCAGCGGTAAATCGTGGAGTGATCGACATTCACTCCGCGTTCAGCCAGCATCTCCTGCAGCTCACGGTAACTGATGCCGTATTTGCAGTACCAGCGTACGGCCCACAGAATGATGTCACGCTGAAAATGCCGGCCTTTGAATGGGTTCATGTGCAGCTCCATCAGCAAAAGGGGATGATAAGTTTATCACCACCGACTATTTGCAACAGTGCCCTGCATTTTCTGTCTGCGACATCTCGCCTCCTCAATACTCAAACAGGGATCGTTTCGCAGAGGATACTACAGTTTTTTGAAATCAGCGACTTGAGAATTGTGACGAAGATCTGTGTTGACGCACAAATTAACGGGGATTACTGTCGTTTAATGTGATGTAAACTGTGAAATAGTATGGTTTTCAGTTATGGAAACGCCGGGAGCGGGGAAAACTTGCTTTTTCCCGTTTCCGGGGGTGGACAACTGAGCAACGCGAAGGCGTCAGCTACGATGTTCTGGGGACTGCTGATCAGCCCCTGTTGTATTCAGCCATTCTCCGGTCATCTGCAGCAGTTTTCTGGCATCGTGGCTTCTGAGCAACGGAATACCAGCCTGCCTCAGAACCTCTTCCAGAAGAATATCCCGGCGTCTGCGTTCCGGTCGTAAATGACTGGCATCATCCAGCTCTACTGCTGCAACAATACTGAACGAACGCCGCTCAACGATAACCACATCAACATGCCACTGAGACACCATCCTGAATAACTGCCACCACTGGCGTGATCGTGGCCGGATATTCCCGTTCAGCTGGACGATATCCGCGACCCGTACCTGCGGACACAGATACCACCGCTTCATATCCACAATTCTGAACAGTCCTTTCATAAAACTGACTTCCCTTTCTGTCAGCAGCGTCTTCTGACGTTGCCAGCATTCACCGCTGGACAGTATTCGCTCTGCATCACCGGTCCGTATACCTGCCGCATGCAATTGCATCAGCAAAGGAGAATGCTGATTTACACTTCTGAGGATAATCCGGATAAGTAACGCTGCAATAGGTGATGCTGCCAACTTACTGATTTAGTGTATGATGGTGTTTTTGAGGTGCTCCAGTGGCTTCTGTTTCTATCAGCTGTCCCTCCTGTTCAGCTACTGACGGGGTGGTGCGTAACGACAAAAGCACCGCCGGACATCAGCGCTATCTCTGCTCTCACTGCCGTAAAACATGGCAACTGCAGTTCACTTACACCGCTTCTCAACCCGGTACGCACCAGAAAATCATTGATATGGCCATGAATGGCGTTGGATGCCGGGCAACAGCCCGCATTATGGGCGTTGGCCTCAACACGATTTTACGTCACTTAAAAAACTCAGGCCGCAGTCGGTAACCTCGCGCATACAGCCGGGCAGTGACGTCATCGTCTGCGCGGAAATGGACGAACAGTGGGGCTATGTCGGGGCTAAATCGCGCCAGCGCTGGCTGTTTTACGCGTATGACAGGCTCCGGAAGACGGTTGTTGCGCACGTATTCGGTGAACGCACTATGGCGACGCTGGGGCGTCTTATGAGCCTGCTGTCACCCTTTGACGTGGTGATATGGATGACGGATGGCTGGCCGCTGTATGAATCCCGCCTGAAGGGAAAGCTGCACGTAATCAGCAAGCGATATACGCAGCGAATTGAGCGGCATAACCTGAATCTGAGGCAGCACCTGGCACGGCTGGGACGGAAGTCGCTGTCGTTCTCAAAACCGGTGGAGCTGCATGACAAAGTCATCGGGCATTATCTGAACATAAAATACTATCAATAAGTTGGAGTCATTACCCTTTGCTATTGGTAGCGCCGGAAGTTGCACGCTGGTACTACAAACGGTACTGCCCGCGCTGTGGTTTGCCGATGGTCCTTCGCGTGTTGAAGTGAGCGGAGGTACCGATAACCCGTCGGCCCCGCCTGCAGATTTTATCCGCCGGGTGCTGGAGCCGCTGCTGGCAAAAATAGGAATTCATCAGCAAACCACGCTGTTACGTCACGGTTTTTATCCTGCCGGAGGCGGCGTGGTGGCAACGGAAGTCTCGCCCGTGGCATCGTTTAACACCTTGCAACTTGGCGAGCGCGGGAACATTGTGCGGATGCGTGGAGAGGTGCTACTGGCTGGTGTGCCACGCCATGTCGCTGAGCGTGAAATCGCTACGTAGGCGGGTAGTTTTTCCCTGCATGAGCAGAATATTCATAACCTGCCGCGCGACCAGGGGCCGGGTAATACCGTCTCGCTGGAAGTTGAAAGTGAAAATATCACAGAACGCTTTTTTGTCGTCGGTGAAAAGCGCGTCAGTGCCGAAGTGGTGGCTGCGCAGTTAGTGCAAGAAGTTAAACGCTATCTTGCAAGCCCGGCGGCGGTGGGGGAATATCTCGCCGACCAGCTGGTACTGCCAATGGCGGGGGCGGGAGAATTTACGGTCGCCTATCCCTCATGTCATCTACTGACCAATATCGCGGTGGTGGAGCGTTTTTTGTCAGTGCGGTTTAGTCTGACTGAAGCAGACGGCGTAACGCGGGTGAGCATTGAATGATGCAGAGATGTAAGCCGGATCTGGCGCGTTATCCGGCTAAACTTACACTCCGTACCCCATCATCTTCAGCAATTGCTGGGCGTGTTGTACCGCATCCTGGCGATGGGCCACGCCGAGTTTCTGATACAGATTGCGGATATGCGTCTTGATGGTGGTCGCTGCCACCTCCAGTTCGCCTGCAATTTGCTCGTTGCTGTAACCGGAGTAAATCAGCCCCAGGACCTGCCATTCACGTTGCGTCAGCGGGCTGGTGCGGATCAGTTCTGGCACTTCTGGATGATTTAGCAGACGTTCAACGAAATTCTCATCGAAATGGGCGAATTTATGCCGATGATGTTGATTGATTTCTCGCAGAATACGCTGGGCGCGGTGCTGTTCCAGCTCAGGCAACGTATTGAGTTGAATCAGCTGGCGTAACTGTTGCGCCATCGCTTCGCCTTCGATGACAAAGTGACTGATAAATCCGGTACGATTCGCCAGTTTTAATGCCTCCAGCAACACGCGCTGGGCATCATTTTTGCGTCCGGCCTGCCAGTATAGTTGATTAAGCAGCAACAGGTTACGGTTGAGATCGCTCATTAACCGCAGACTGCGGGCGTTTTCATTGAGTTCTTCAAGAACAATTTCTGCCGGTTCAAACTCGCCCAGCAAGATTTGTGCACGGGCGATGTTGCGCCATTGACCTTGCAGGAAGTGGTTATTCGCAAACTCCGGTTTGGCTGTGTGACGCAACCAGTTGGCGGCGGCAGCTTTGTCGCCGGTCATTTGCCAGTAAATGACCCGGACTTTGTTGGCGTTAGAGATCCAGTCGCTGTGATATTTGCCATTTCCCAGCAGGTTTTCCAGACGATTCAACTGGCTACGGGCGTTATCCAAATCACCTCGGGCCAGCGAGCATTGAATCAACATTGCCAGGCACTGGAGCTGTTGCTGTGGCTGATAAGACGACAAAACTTCAATCCCGCTGCGTGCCGATGCTTCGGCTTCGTCCAGCCGTGCCCAGGCCCATAACAGTTGTGCTCGGATACGTACCAGAAATTCATGCATTGGCAGCTGTTCCAGATGCTGCTCGTTGATCAGCTGGAATGCTTTTTCCTGCGTTTCCCACGCGGTTTGCAGGAAACCCTGAGCAAACAGAATTTCGCTTTGCTGGATTAAACTCCACAAAGCGTAGTGCCAGACATCGTGCTGGCGTGCCATCTGTTCGGTTTGCTGCATTAACGCCAGTGAGCGGGTCAGTTCCCCTTTGCAGTGCAATACTTCACCCAACACCGAAGTTGCTACAATGCGGCTGTAGAACCAGCCGGGAGGCAGTTCTTCCAGTGCCAGTTTTGCCAGCCGTTCAGCTTCATCCGGGTTACCATCGTTAATTGCCACCTGGGCGCGCAGAGCATTAAATTCTGCATGCATGGTGCCTTCTCTGATGTCCTTGATTTCATGTTCAGCACGAGCCAGCAGGGTGTTTACTTCGCCGTAGCGATGCTGGCTTTGCATCAGCCACGCTTGTAATAACACCAACTGCGGATTTTCCAGCGAACTCTCCCATGGCAGGGCTTTAAGTGACTCTTCAAGTAGCGAAAGTTCGCTGTGGTTGAACAAACTCCAGGCGTGATTAAGCAGAATATCGCGCAGCATCAGCGCATCGCCTGCCGCCAGCGCATGATGAATCGCTTCGCTGGGGAATCCCTGGGCCATCCAGCTTTCTGCAGCGGCACTGTGGATTTTCGGCAGCTCAGCCGCCAGTTCCCACTGGCAGCGCTGGCGCAGGAAGTTGCCAAACAGCGGGTGATAGCAGAACCACTCGCCGCTATCATCCATCCGCTGCAAAAACAGCCCCTGACGCTCAATCTCTTCGAGGCGCATTTGCCCGTTTTCTTCGCCGGTCACACGAGTGATGAGTGCATCGTTCATTGAGCGCAAAATGGCGCTTTTCAACAGAAAATGGCGCGTTGCGAGATCGACGTTGTCCAAAACCTCATCGACCAGATAATCCGAAAGATGACTGGCATTGATTCCCGCCAGGCGACGTGCCGACTTATGGGCTGAGTGGGTATTCTGCCAGGCGGAGAGGGCAATTAACTGTAGCGCAGTCGCCCAACCGGAAACGTCATCGCAAATCCGACTGCTTTCTGCGGCTTCAATCGGCGATGACAGGCGGCAATCAAAAAACTGCTTCGCTTCCTGGTGGGTAAACGCCAGTTGCTGACTGCCAATTTCCAGCAGTTGGTCGCGAACACGCAGATTGGCAATGCCCAGTTGCGGAAGATTGCGTGACAGCACCACCAGGGTGAGATTTTCTGGTTGATGGCGAATAAAGAAGCGCATTGACTCGTGGATCACCGGATTAGTGATCAGATGGTAGTCATCGATGACCAGATAAAGTGGGCTATGCCATTCCGCCAGCTCAATGAAAAGCTGGGCGAAGAGTGACGTCAGGCTGGCATATTGCCGTTTTTGCGCCATCGTCTCACAAATCGCACAGTGGCCGTTGGTTGCCTGCTGCACGGCGGCAATGAGATAGCTGGCGAAACGCTCTTGCTGGTTATCACCTTCATCCAGCGAGTACCAGCCGATATCGTTTTTGCCTGCCGCCCACTGGGAAATGAGCGTGGTCTTTCCGTAGCCCGCAGGACTTGTGATCAGCGCCAGCCGGAAGTTGTTCGCGCCGGAAAGTTTAGCCAGCAGGCGCTCACGAACCACGGTATGGTCGAGTCGAACCGGACGACTTAATTTTGACGGAATCAGCATAGTTAATCACTTCACTGTGGAAAATGAGGAAATATTATTTTTTTTGCGCTTCGTAATTAATGGTTATAAGGTCGGCCAGAAACCTTTCTAATGCAAGTGATGACGTTTTTTTATGTGTATGAATTTGCACTCTGTCACAATTCAAAATGTTTATTAACAACTCACCTAATAACGACGCTGATGCAGCGTGAATACTGGGTTTTACGGTATTTTCCTCATGTTCATCAGTTTCATTTAAGCAAGGGAGTCTTCTCAATTCCTGATGAAAGAGCCGGTGATGCTGCCAACTTACTGATTTAGTGTATGATGGTGTTTTTGAGGTGCTCCAGTGGCTTCTGTTTCTATCAGCTGTCCCTCCTGTTCAGCTACTGACGGGGTGGTGCGTAACGACAAAAGCACCGCCGGACATCAGCGCTATCTCTGCTCTCACTGCCGTAAAACATGGCAACTGCAGTTCACTTACACCGCTTCTCAACCCGGTACGCACCAGAAAATCATTGATATGGCCATGAATGGCGTTGGATGCCGGGCAACCGCCCGCATTATGGGCGTTGGCCTCAACACGATTTTACGTCACTTAAAAAACTCAGGCCGCAGTCGGTAACCTCGCGCATACAGCCGGGCAGTGACGTCATCGTCTGCGCGGAAATGGACGAACAGTGGGGCTATGTCGGGGCTAAATCGCGCCAGCGCTGGCTGTTTTACGCGTATGACAGGCTCCGGAAGACGGTTGTTGCGCACGTATTCGGTGAACGCACTATGGCGACGCTGGGGCGTCTTATGAGCCTGCTGTCACCCTTTGACGTGGTGATATGGATGACGGATGGCTGGCCGCTGTATGAATCCCGCCTGAAGGGAAAGCTGCACGTAATCAGCAAGCGATATACGCAGCGAATTGAGCGGCATAACCTGAATCTGAGGCAGCACCTGGCACGGCTGGGACGGAAGTCGCTGTCGTTCTCAAAACCGGTGGAGCTGCATGACAAAGTCATCGGGCATTATCTGAACATAAAATACTATCAATAAGTTGGAGTCATTACCGCTGCAATAATCAGAACAATGAGAATAAAAATAATCAACTTCATTATTTATCTGCTCCTGGCAATTAATTATTGCTGAATTATTACCTTACATATTTCCATATCTCTTTTGGTATCCTGTCATATAACTTTCTGGTGATTAATTCCGCTAACCGGTGGTCTGCTGCTGAATTAAATGACTCACGTTCACTGTTTGATAAACTGTCTCTGTTTTTATGAATAATTTTTTCCAGCGTATTGACTGATGAACATCGCCGTAACTGATACAGCCATTCCTGTTTTGTTTTTGCCATTTTTATTCCCGCTGAGAACAAATGAATGCTTGGAGATCATTGCGGCTTCGGTAACGCCTCTTATAGGGCAAGCTGCATCAAATAAATTAAGCTACCTTGGTATTGGGAAAAAGATATCCTTTGATGGTGATTTGATAAATGGCACCTGTATTTCAGGCATCCTGAACATTGCAGCACACAATGAATAACACCTTATTTTGTGAAATAAATCGCAAAATATAAAATCACGACTTAACACGGAAAAAAACCTGTGCTACTCAGAACTGACTGGTCATACTGCCCGACCGGATATTAAAAAAGCAAATCTCATAAACTCCTTTCAGCCTTCTGACTCCTGGAGTAATGAAGGCTGCTTTTTCGTTACACCCTTTCCCGGCAGCGCCGGTAGCAGTGTTCAGCCCTTTTTCGGGCAAACTGCTGCCAGTCTGTCCGGGGCGCAACACAGGCAGCCCGTCGCCATCCTTCTGCCGCTTCCATCCAGCGTCCACTGACCTCCAGAATAACGGCCCGGCTTCCGGCACGCTGCCAGCGCCAGACCTGACCGTTCCGTGAACTGTTTCTGAATCCATTCATCTTTATCACTCCTCTTTAACCCGTCAGTATTATGGGCACTGTTGCAAAGTTAGCGATGAGGCAGCCTTTTGTCTTATTCAAAGGCCTTACATTTCAAAAACTCTGCTTACCAGGCGCATTTCGCCCAGGGGATCACCATAATAAAATGCTGAGGCCTGGCCTTTGCGTAGTGCACGCATCACCTCAATACCTTTGATGGTGGCGTAAGCCGTCTTCATGGATTTAAATCCCAGCGTGGCGCCGATTATCCGTTTCAGTTTGCCATGATCGCATTCAATCACGTTGTTCCGGTACTTAATCTGTCGGTGTTCAACGTCAGACGGGCACCGGCCTTCGCGTTTGAGCAGAGCAAGCGCGCGACCATAGGCGGGCGCTTTATCCGTGTTGATGAATCGCGGGATCTGCCACTTCTTCACGTTGTTGAGGATTTTACCCAGAAACCGGTATGCAGCTTTGCTGTTACGACGGGAGGAGAGATAAAAATCGACAGTGCGGCCCCGGCTGTCGACGGCCCGGTACAGATACGCCCAGCGGCCATTGACCTTCACGTAGGTTTCATCCATGTGCCACGGGCAAAGATCGGAAGGGTTACGCCAGTACCAGCGCAGCCGTTTTTCCATTTCAGGCGCATAACGCTGAACCCAGCGGTAAATCGTGGAGTGATCGACATTCACTCCGCGTTCAGCCAGCATCTCCTGCAGCTCACGGTAACTGATGCCGTATTTGCAGTACCAGCGTACGGCCCACAGAATGATGTCACGCTGAAAATGCCGGCCTTTGAATGGGTTCATGTGCAGCTCCATCAGCAAAAGGGGATGATAAGTTTATCACCACCGACTATTTGCAACAGTGCCCGAATTTGTATGTCACGACGCCATATTTTCACCGAACGGCAGCGAGCAGCGCTGTTCGATCTGCCCACGGACGAACTGTCGCTACTGAAGTTCTACACGCTGGGCGATGATGACCTGGAAAACATTAGGCAGCGCCGCAGACCGGAAAACAGGATTGGCTTTGCCCTGCAACTTTGTGCCTTACGATATCCGGGCCGTGCACTGGCTCCTGGTGAGATGATCCCGCGTGAAGTCCTTTCCTTCGTCGGTGCTCAGCTTGGAGTTCCGGCTGATGCGCTTCTCACTTATGCCACACGGCGCCAAACCCGTCAGCAGCACATGGACACGCTGCGCGAAATTTACGGCTACAAGACCTTCACGGGCCGTGGTGCCCGTGATCTGCGGGAGTGGACTTTCGGCCAGGCCGAAGATGCCAGATCAAACGAGGATCTTGCTCATCGTTTTATTGTGCGGTGTCGGGAAACTTCCACCATTCTGCCCGCAGTATCGACAATCGAGCGCTTGTGCGCGGATGCTCTGGTCGCCGCTGAGCGGCGGATTGAAACGCGGATTGCGGAAAATTTAACAGCGGATGTTCGCGATCACCTGGACAAACTTCTGAGTGAAATGCTCGCCGGCAATATCAGTCGTTTCATCTGGCTTCGCAACTTCGAGGTTGGTAACAACTCGGCTGCTGCTAACCGTTTGCTCGACAGGCTCGAATTTCTGCGTACCCTGAATATCAATCATAGTGCTTTGGCCAGCATACCTGCCCATCGCATTGCCCGGCTGCGTCGGCAGGGTGAACGCTACTTCACCGACGGTTTGCGTGACATCACTTCGGACCGCCGCTGGGCGATCCTTGCCGTCTGTGTTGTGGAGTGGGAAGCGGCGATTGCTGATGCCATAGTCGAAACCCATGACAGGATCGTAGGAAAAACCTGGCGGGAAGCGAAGCGCCAGCATGACGAAACAATTTCCGGCTCTAAAGCCACACTCACGGATACGATCCGTACCTTCACCGCGCTGGGAGCTTCGTTGCTTGAGGCCCGCAGTGACGGAACCCCGCTGGAGATGGCTGTCGCCAGTTCGGTTGCATGGGACCGGCTCGCTCAACTGGTAGCGACAGGGACTCAACTCAGCAACACGCTAGCCGATGAGCCTCTTGCATATGTCGGGCAGGGATACCATCGCTTTCGTCGTTATGCGCCCCGCATGTTGCGCTGTCTGAAGCTCGAAGCCGCGCCGGTCGCCGGACCATTGGTAGCAGCAGCTTTGTCGATCGGAGAGATGAAAGGTGTTGCATCGCCAGAAAGGCGTTTCCTGCGGCCCAGCTCCAAATGGAACCGTCATTTACGAGCTCAGGAAAAAGGAGATACCCGTCTTTGGGAAGTGGCGGTACTCTTTCACCTCCGGGATGCTTTTCGTTCCGGAGATGTCTGGCTCGCTCATTCGCGCCGCTATGGTGACCTCAAGCAGGTACTGGTGCCGATGATCGCGGCGCAGGAAAATGCAAAACTGGCCGTGCCTTCCAACCCACAGGATTGGCTGGCAGACAGAAAGGCGCGACTCACGATCGCTCTTAAGCGGCTGGCCCGGGCTGCCCGTAACGGCACTATTCCGCACGGTAGCATAGAAGATGGAACGTTGCGGATCGACAGGTTGACAGCAGACGTGCCGGATGGTGCCGAGGCACTCATACTGGATCTGTATCGCCGAATGCCGTCCGTTCGGATTACCGACATGCTGCTTGAAGTTGATGCAGCCCTTGGTTTCACAGATGCGTTTACCCATCTGAGAACCGGGGCTCCATGTCGCGACCGGATCGGTCTGCTCAACGTCCTGCTCGCTGAAGGGCTCAATCTGGGCCTGCGTAAGATGGCGGAAGCTACAAACACGCATGATTACTGGCAGCTCTCACGCCTTGCCCGCTGGCATGTTGAAAGCGAAGCCATGAACCAGGCATTGGCAATTGTGGTGGCCGCGCAGGGTAAACTGCCGATGTCACGCGTCTGGGGGATGGGCACGTCAGCATCGAGCGATGGTCAGTTTTTCCCGACAGCGCGGCATGGCGAAGTCATGAACATGGTCAATGCCAAATATGGTTCTGTTCCCGGCCTCAAAGCGTATACTCACGTAAGCGACCAGTTCGCGCCATTCGCTTGTCAGTCGATCCCGGCGACCGTGAGCGAGGCACCGTATATTCTCGATGGACTACTGATGAACGAGGTCGGTCGCCATGTTCGCGAACAGTATGCCGATACAGCAGGATTCACCGACCATTTGTTCGGAGCCAGTAGCCTGCTCGGCTACAATCTCGTTCTGCGAATCAGGGATCTGCCATCGAAGCGGTTGTACGTATTTAATCCCGATACGACCCCCAGGGAGTTACGCAAGTTGGTAGGTGGAAAAGCCCGGGAGGATCTTATCGTTGCGAACTGGCCTGATATTTTCCGTTGTGCCGCGACGATGACCGCTGGCAAAATCAGGCCCAGCCAACTCCTGCGCAAGCTCGCTTCTTACCCACGACAAAACAACCTTGCAGTTGCGCTTCGTGAAGTTGGTCGTATTGAACGGACCCTTTTCATTATTGAGTGGATCCTGGATACGGACATGCAGCGGCGTGCTCAGATCGGTCTTAACAAGGGAGAGGCCCACCATGCGCTCAAAAATGCGCTCCGTATCGGGAGGCAGGGGGAAATTCGCGATCGCACGACAGAGGGGCAGCACTACCGAATCGCTGGGCTCAATTTATTGACTGCGGTGATCATTTACTGGAATACCGTCCATCTTGGTCATGCCGTCACGGAGCGGCGGAACGAAGGGTTGGATGTTCCCCCTGAATTTCTTCCCCACATATCCCCATTGGGCTGGGCGCACATTCTACTGACTGGCGAATATCTTTGGCCCAAGGAACCGAAAGCTTAGGGTGTCATTTCGCCCTCAGCCGGAACCGACCCCAAGTTGTCTGTGCAGACCTGTCGCTGAATAACGTCACGGACTCAGAAGCCTTCCCGGGCCTTATCCGGCAGACTCACAGAAAAATCAGGGCAGCCGCGGCAGACGGGGCTTACGATACCCGGCTCTGTCACGATGAACTGCGCCGCAAAAAAATCAGCGCGCTTATTCCTCCCCGAAAAGGAGCAGGTTACTGGCCCGGTGAGTACGCAGACCGCAACCGTGCCGTTGCTAATCAGCGGCTGAGCGGAAGCAATGCACGGTGGAAATGGACAACGGAATATAACCGTCGCTCGATAGCGGAAACGGCAATGTACAGAATGAAGCAGTTGTTGGGAGATTCACTGACGCTGCGTGACTACGATGGTCAGGTAGCGGAAGCTATGGCCATGGTGCGTGCGTTGAACAGGATGACAAAGGCTGGGATGCCAGAAAGCGTGCGTATTGCCTGAAAATCCAGCCAGCTACAGGGTCGTTCGCAAGAAATCTTATTTATTCAACAAAGCCGCACTGGAACTGACAGAAGAACAAAGGCGTTTTCTGAATAGTATGCTCGATGAGGCTGAGGATTGTTCTGGGGATGAGCAGTAATTGTCAGTGTACTTTTATAAAAACACTCCTCTGGTTTCTGAAGTCTGTACTGACCGAAAGAGTAAGTGTGCTTCTAAAAGCACACTATGATATTCCAATCAACCAGGGCGTATAGATGCTGATCAGTTAAATACCATCCCACCATCAATAATGAGTGCCTGACCTGTCATATAATCTGAATCCACACCGGCCAGATAGGAAACACATGCCGCAACATCCTCTGATTCAGAAATGCGTCCGAGGGCAACATTTTTCGCCCACTGCTGAAGGCCCCATTCCAGAGACTGGCCATTTTCATCTGCGACTTTTTGTGCGATACCATTCATCATAGGGGTGCGAACAATTCCCGGGCAATACGCGTTCACAGTAATCCCAAATTTCGCCAGATCTTTTGCAGCTGTCTGAGTTATACCGCGAACAGCAAACTTTGTAGCGCCGTAGACGGCCAGATCAGGGTTACCCACTTGGCCTGCCTGCGATGAGGCGTTGATTATCTTACCGATAATGTCCCCCGTTTTTGCCGGAGTACGCTGCTTAAAGTACTTCACAGCGGCCTGAATACCCCAGTACACACCTCCTACGTTAACATCAAAGACTTTACGGTAAATTTCTGGAGTAATTTCCTCAATTGGTGTCGTTGGGCCAAGACCGGCATTATTAACCATAACATCCAGGCGGCCAAACTTTGCAACGACTTTATCCACTGCTGCAAAAACTTGTTCGCGATCTGCGACATCCGCAGCTACTGCCAGTGCCTCGCCACCCATTTCTTCAATAAGCCTCACCGTTTCATGTGCCGTTTCGCCATTGAAGTCCAGACTACCGATACGAAATCCATCTTTCGCCAGACGGAGAGCGATTGCTTTACCAATTCCCTGCCCCGCACCAGTAACAACAGCTACTTTATGTTCTGTACTCATCGTTTCTCTCTTTGAACTCGTTTCAGATATACCGAATTCATAGTAGTCCAATATCACTATATGCACATTAGCTTTTATTATCAGTGCACAGTTTTTTTCGATTAGAAACATATCACCTAAGGAAGGTGCGAATAAGCGGGGAAATTCTTCTCGGCTGACTCAGTCATTTCATTTCTTCATGTTTGAGCCGATTTTTTCTCCCGTAAATGCCTTGAATCAGCCTATTTAGACCGTTTCTTCGCCATTTAAGGCGTTATCCCCAGTTTTTAGTGAGATCTCTCCCACTGACGTATCATTTGGTCCGCCCGAAACAGGTTGGCCAGCGTGAATAACATCGCCAGTTGGTTATCGTTTTTCAGCAACCCCTTGTATCTGGCTTTCACGAAGCCGAACTGTCGCTTGATGATGCGAAATGGGTGCTCCACCTTGGCCCGGATGCTGGCTTTCATGTATTCGATGTTGATGGCCGTTTTGTTCTTGCGTGGATGCTGTTTCAAGGTTCTTACCTTGCCGGGGCGCTCGGCGATCAGCCAGTCCACATCCACCTCGGCCAGCTCCTCGCGCTGTGGCGCCCCTTGGTAGCCGGCATCGGCTGAGACAAATTGCTCCTCTCCATGCAGCAGATTACCCAGCTGATTGAGGTCATGCTCGTTGGCCGCGGTGGTGACCAGGCTGTGGGTCAGGCCACTCTTGGCATCGACACCAATGTGGGCCTTCATGCCAAAGTGCCACTGATTGCCTTTCTTGGTCTGATGCATCTCCGGATCGCGTTGCTGCTCTTTGTTCTTGGTCGAGCTGGGTGCCTCAATGATGGTGGCATCGACCAAGGTGCCTTGAGTCATCATGACGCCTGCTTCGGCCAGCCAGCGATTGATGGTCTTGAACAATTGGCGGGCCAGTTGATGCTGCTCCAGCAGGTGGCGGAAATTCATGATGGTGGTGCGGTCCGGCAGGGCGCTATCCAGGGATAACCGGGCAAACAGACGCATGGAGGCGATTTCGTACAGAGCATCTTCCATCGCGCCATCGCTCAGGTTGTACCAATGCTGCATGCAGTGAATGCGTAGCATGGTTTCCAGCGGATAAGGTCGCCGGCCATTACCAGCCTTGGGGTAAAACGGCTCGATGACTTCCACCATGTTTTGCCATGGCAGAATCTGCTCCATGCGGGACAAGAAAATCTCTTTTCTGGTCTGACGGCGCTTACTGCTGAATTCACTGTCGGCGAAGGTAAGTTGATGACTCATGATGAACCCTGTTCCATGGCTCCAGATGACAAACATGATCTCATATCAGGGACTTGTTCGCACCTTCCCTTGCCAAAAGCTCATCGACAGCCACCACATAATAAACGGGATGGTCGCAACCAGCAGACCGGCTTCAAAGATCACCGCATGCAGCAGACGCAGCGGTAAGGTTTTGAGCACTGAGCCCCGCCAAGCCAACATCGCTTTATCAAAGCCAATGTTGTAGACATAATTCCAAAGGGTGGCAAGCACAGAAAAAATCGCGCCCATGATCCCAAGATGGCCGATGCATGCTCCAAGGATCCAATTGAGCCCCAAGACCACCAAGATTAAGCCCGTTAGTTCAAAACCGATAGCGTGGCGTCATCTATCTGCTTTTGTTCACATCAGATATCCCGTCGAAATAAGGTAACCCGGTCAGACTACACCTCATACTCAACAACGCAACCGAGACGTCTCGAGGAAACAGATCATTGTGGTGTTTGGCGGTGAGCGATGAATTCAAAGCTGTACTGATATAAGCGGAAGTAGTTCACTGTATATTCAAACGGTGTCCCATCGACAAGCTCACTGACTGATTCGACCCTTAATATGGGCGAATTTTCACGGGTGTTGAGGAGCGCGGCGAGTGAGGTGGAGGTGCTATCTGGCCAGACACATTGGCGACTTTTCGCGATCTGCATCCCCTTATGTCGCTCGATATAATCGTATTTCGATGTTTGCATCACTTCGATACTGAGATCGGTAAACATAGCCACCGGCAGGTAGGTGCACTCAAGGATTTCTGGCTCGCCATCAATCAAACGAAGACGTTGGATTTCATAAATCAACGTCCCTTCCTCCACGTTTAATTTACTGGCAATGGTGTGGCTGCAAGGTGACGTTTCAAATGCGATCACCTTTGAGCTTGGCGTTTTGCCTTGTGCTGAGACTTCTTCGATAAATCCCATCAGTTGAAAGGCGTTGTGCTGTGCTTTAGGGGCTTTTACGTAACTGCCACTACCTCTGACGCGGTAGAGCAGATCGTTATCAACCAACACCTTCATCGCCTTACGTATCGTGACTCGGCTGACGTCATAGGTGGCTTGTAGCTCGGCCTCAGTTGGCATCATCGCGCCTGGTGTCAGGGTTCCATCTTTAATCTGCTCAGTGAGTAAATCGGCTATTTGCATGTAGCGAGGTTTCAACATGTCGGCTCCTTTTGGCTGCAAGCCCCATCATAACAAACTGTGATCGATAATACATTTAAAGTACATAAATAGATTCCCATTGTGTTTTCGATCAATAAATGAGCCTTTGTGTATATTTAAAGTATCACCTATGTAATACATTAAAGATACATATTAAGAGGAGACACGATGATGAAACCACAAAAGCTCACTATCGTCGGGGGTGGAAGCACCTATACACTGGGGATGATCAATAGCTTGATTGCTGAAAAAGAGGCATTTCCGCTCAGCAAAATCACCTTCTATGATATTGATGAACAAAGACAAGCCTCGAATGCCAAAGCGACGGAGATCTTGCTGCGCGAGGCTTATCCTGAGGTCGAAGAGTTTGTTTATACCACGGATAAAGAAACGGCATTCTCAGATGCAGATTTCTTCTTTATTCAGATCCGCACTGGTGGCCTTGCCATGCGGGAGCTTGATGAGCAGATCCCATTGTTTTACGGTTGTGTGGGACAAGAAACGTGCGGCGCGGGTGGCATGGCGTATGGGCTACGCTCGATAGGTGACATGATTACTCTCGTGAATGACATTCGTCACTTCGCCCCGGATGCCTGGATTTTAAACTATACAAACCCAGCAGCCATTGTGGCTGAAGCCTTGCAGCGCGAATTTCCTCATGACAACCGCATTCTAAACATCTGCGATATGCCTGCCGCCATTATGGTGAGTTATGCACAATTACTCGGTTGCGAGATCTGGGATTTGGTGCCGGAATACTTTGGACTGAACCACTTTGGGTGGTTTACCAAGGTACGAAACCGAGAAGGGGTCGACCTTACCGCTGAGCTTAAACGCATCATTTTGGAAGAGGGGATCAGTGCTGTTGACCCAGAAATTGCTGATGACCCTTCATGGCAGGCAACGTTTAAAAACATGCAGACCATGCTGAAAGACAATCCTGAGTACTTACCCAATACTTATCTGCAGTACTACTTGTATCCGGAAAAAATGGTAGAAAAAGAAGATATTGCTAACACGCGTGCGCGCCAAGTAATCAATGGACGAGAAAAGCGAGTGTTTAGCCTGAATGAACGCATCATTGCCGCGGGCACTACCGCTAATGAACATCTTCATGCAGACATCCATGGGCGCTATATGGTGCGTGTAGCGGCCTCCTTGGCCTATAACCGTGGCGAGACGTATCTGGTTATCGTACCGAATGATGGCGCGATCCCAAATATTCAGAATGATGCCATGGTGGAAGTGCCGGCCGCGTTAACCAATGACGGCCCGAAACGCTTTGCGGTCGGAACCATCCCTACGTTCCAAAAAGCACTGATCGAAGGCCAACTCGGCTACGAAAAGCTGGTCGTGGATGCATGGTTTAGCGGGGATCGACAAACACTGGTCAATGCGCTCACGCTCAACCGAACCGTTGTGGATGTGCCAAAAGCGCAACAAATCGTCGATGAGCTTTTACGTGTTAACGGCGACTATCTACCTCAATTTCATTAATAATATGATGCCCCAGAGACCATCTGGGGCCAAAATCTGGGAGGGATCATCATGAAAGATATTATCCAGCGCTTTGGCGCAGCAATGTTTGTCCCTGTGCTCCTCTTTCCTGCAGCCGGTATGTTATTAGGCTTATCGGTGATGCTACTCAACCAAGATCTCTTTCCTTGGGCAGTGGAAGGTAGTGCATGGGTAAAAGTGTCAACTATCCTTCTCCAAGCCTCGTTGGCGGTGTTTAAAAATATGGCCTTGGTGTTTGCGGTAGGGTTACCGATAGCACTAGCAAAATCTGCATCCGGGCGCGCAGTGCTTGCAACACTGGTGTCATACATCACCTTTAATTATGTGATTGGTGGCATTTTACAGTTCTGGGGACCTGAGCTTGGGGTGAACTATGTGGAGGGTGAGCGTGGGCTTACTGATGTGGGCGGTATACTTACTTTGGATACTAACCTATTGGGCGCCATCGTAATTGCTAGCCTCTCCGTTTGGGTTCACAACCGTTTCTTCGACAAAAAACTGCCAAACTGGGCGGCAGTGTTTGGTGGCACACCTTTGGTGGTTATTGTGAGTTTTCCGATCATAGTACTCATGGCGATCATCACCTGTTTTACTTGGCCAAGTATTCAGCACGGCATTAATAATCTACAAACCTTTTTAGTCGGTGCGGGTTCATTCGGGGTGTGGATGTTCACTTTCCTTGAGCGGATTATGATCCCAACGGGGCTGCATCACTTTGTCTATGGCCCCGTATTCTATGGACCTGTAGCGGTGGATGGCGGCACAGTGGCTCATTGGATTCAAAATATCCAAAACTTTGCCAGCAATCCAGCCCCCTTAACCGAGCAATTCCCACAAGGTGGCTTGATGTTGACTGGGATGGGGAAAGTCTTTGGTTGTACGGGTATTGCTATGGCGCTTTACGCAACCGCGAAGCCAGAAAACAAGAAAATGGTGCTCGGCTTGGTGCTTGGTGCGGCATTGACGGCCATTCTTACTGGGATCACCGAGCCTATTGAGTTTACCTTCCTGTTTATCGCACCGGCATTATTTGCGCTCCACGCGGTATTGGCGGCAACCATGGCAACCATTGCCTATTGGTTTGGTGTCTCAGGTAACTTCCAGACTGGGCTTATCGACTTTATTTTTCAAAATTGGCTACCGCTAGGCAGCTTGCATGGCGACACATATATTGTGCAAGTGCTCATCGGCCTGAGTTTCACCGCTATCTACTTTGTGGTGTTCCGCGCGCTGATTGTGAAATTTGATATCCCCACGCCCGGCCGGGGCAGCGCAGAGGCGAAGCTTTATACCAAAGCCGACTATAAGGGGGCACAACAAAACGATTCATCGAGCGGTGTGATTGATGGCGGGCAAGCGAGTGCGTTTATTGAAGGACTGGGTGGCAAAGACAACATAGCATTGCTCACCAATTGTGCCACGCGGTTACGTATCAAGGTACATGAGCCAGAAAAAGTAGCGGAAACGCAATATTTTCAAGAGCATGGTGCAGTAAACATGGTACGTAATGGTGATAGCTTTCAAATTATTGTCGGCTTAACCGTACCGCAGGTTCGCGAAGAAATGACGCAATTGATACGGGCATAGGTTTTGCGGGCACTGTTGCAAATAGTCGGTGGTGATAAACTTATCATCCCCTTTTGCTGATGGAGCTGCACATGAACCCATTCAAAGGCCGGCATTTTCAGCGTGACATCATTCTGTGGGCCGTACGCTGGTACTGCAAATACGGCATCAGTTACCGTGAGCTGCAGGAGATGCTGGCTGAACGCGGAGTGAATGTCGATCACTCCACGATTTACCGCTGGGTTCAGCGTTATGCGCCTGAAATGGAAAAACGGCTGCGCTGGTACTGGCGTAACCCTTCCGATCTTTGCCCGTGGCACATGGATGAAACCTACGTGAAGGTCAATGGCCGCTGGACGTATCTGTACCGGGCCGAGGTGGTAGATGCATAGATTGCAGCGCGTAAATGACGCTCCACCATGACCATCATCCGGTGAATGGTGACATCCCGTGAACTCTGTGCCATTCGTTCGGCTCCGGCATTCATTGCATCTGCAAGGATCGCTGCCATAAGCGCTGCTTCGTCTTCTGCCTGTTCTCCGGTGCGATAATGGGTGAAACAAATTCCCGGCAGCGACAATGTGGCTTCATATGCCACTGGACTGGGGTATTGCCTGTCGCCATGACACCATTGAAGGCTGGATTCTTAAATTTTCTAATCGAGGGCTGTGCAAAATTAGCTACGTCCGCTTCACGCTGTGAGTTCAATAATTGTGTTGCGTCCATCAGTTGAAATCACAGCTCAAAGTAGACGCTCATTCTCACTGGAATGCTTTGCTTTCACCTTGCCAGAGGACAAATCCTTTGTCCCGCAACTATGGTTTTTTATTAGGATTTTCGCCACTGAATAAATTATAATAAATTGATTTTATAAGATATTCGTCATGGGCTATATGACCAGTACGAGTTGCATGCTCTAATGTTTCAGATGCCAGTATATGTGCGGCTTCAGCAAACATCCCAGGCCAACCCTTACTCAGCATAGACAGTCCTTTAAGGACTCTTATCTGAATCTCCCTCATACTCGCACCATCACGTGCAACAGGTAAGAAAAAGTCTTCCAGTAGGTCTTTGATCTGAAGTGGCGCAACATGTACTGAAGGATATATCACTTCAGTTTCATCTATTTTATTCTGCGCGTAAGCGGAGAGTATTCGAACACCTCTGCCAATGACATCAATCGCAGTACCGGGATCGTTTACTGCGGGCGAAAGGGCCCTGCAGGCTATTTCGGCCATGACGCTGAGACAGAATCGGGGATCCTGAGCAAATGAACGCACATCCGAGACAATGATCGTTTCAAGTAAATCGGTACAGATTGATGACTCCTGACCAGAACTCAGGTACAAAACTGGCATCGATGGATGTATGAAACTGCCTGGCTGCGCCACAAGATATACATGACGAGGATCATTGCTCAGCAGACTGCCGAGCTTGACCATGTCAATATATTCAACATAGCCAATTTTCTCCGGATATACGGCAACAGTTCCTTTTGGTTGTTCATTGTTCTCAAGCCATGGATATCCGCCAAGACATGGACTTTTTGCTCTCGCAATAAATGTCTCGATCGCCGCCTGTTCTACTTTTGCTGTTGTCTCACCTACCCTGCCCAGAGAGGTCAAATGCTGTATCCAGCGAAGCAATGTGATGATTATTAAGGCAATGACAACCAGTGTTACAATGAATAAAATGACTCTACCCCTTTCTCCGTAGGCTCCCATATTGAGGGCAATAATCCCTACCAGGCTGAAGAGAAAAGAACCGATAAAAGTGGCCAGTACATTTTGTGTGGTTACGTCTTCTACAACTAAACGCGTGGCTCTGGGCGTCACATTAGTAGTGGCTGAACCGTAAGCGGTGACCATGATACTCAGTGAAAATGTGGTCACCGCCAGCATACTCGATGCCAGTATGTTCAGAATATTATCAACTGCTTCCGCACCAACCTTCACTGATACTGACTCTGGGATCATTGATCTAAAAAGAATAGATAAAAGGGCCGTTATTATTGCTACCATTGCAAATAACGTTGCCCTGAACCATAGCTTTTTAAGTGTCTGCCTGAGAATCCATTGCCAGCGTAAAATCATTCAGCATATCCTTGTATTAAGTTCGGGAAAATAAATGCCGCCCGGCAGGACGGCATTTTTGTATTAACGAACGAGGTGCAGGAAGTGCAGGTGTTTTTCGTACTGGTCCAGTATGTCATTAATCAGCTGTTCCTGATTCCAGCCCATCACATCATAGTTTTGACCGCCTTCTTTCAGATAGACCTCAGCGCGATAATATCGATGTTGCTCAACCTGCTGCTCGTCATTGTCCATTGCAGCCATGGCGAAAGCCGGTGAGTTATAGCCACGAAGTCTCACTTCATAAATAAAGTTCAGCTCATTGCCCAAATCGACTTCAAGCCGAATTCGTTCGTCATCAGTATCACTTATATGGCTTATCGTTCCCTGTTTATTCAGTTCTTCCTGAACCAGCGTCATGGCGGGCTGGATAACGTCGCCCATAAAGCGTTTCACAAGAGAGCGCTTTGGCAGATAAGCGATATTGCGCAAGCGTCTCTGCCATGGAATCGGGTTACGCGCTGCAGTCGGAGCAATAGTCGCCATGCTCAGGCTTTCACGCTTGGTCAAATCCCGACGCAGGGCTTTTAATAATCCGTATATGGATATCAGTAAAATCACTGAGAAAGGTAATGCGCTCGCTATTGTCACGGTTTGCAGCGCGCTCAGTCCCCCCGCAATCAGCAGTGCGATTGCCACAATCCCTATGAGCGAGGCCCAGAAAATTCGCTGCCATACAGGCGTGTTAGCGACGCCACCCGATGCCAGCGTATCAACAACCATTGCCCCGGAGTCAGCCGAGGTGACAAAGAAGACAATGACCATCGCCATTGCAATAAATGACAGCACGGAAGAAAACGGGAAATGCTCCAGGAAATTAAACAGGGCCAGCGCGACATCCTGCTGAACGGTATTGGCGAGATCAGCCGCCCCCTGGTGCATAATGAGATAGATTGCGCTGTTACCAAACACCGTCATCCACATGAGCGTGAAGCCGGCGGGAACAAACAGCACGCCGGTGACAAACTCGCGAATGGTTCGACCGCGCGAGACTCTTGCGATGAACATCCCCACAAACGGCGACCATGAAAGCCACCATCCCCAGTACAGTAATGTCCAGCCCCCCAGCCAGTTGCTCGACTTAGGTTCATACGCATAAAGGTTAAAAGTTTTACTCACCAGTTCAGAAAGATAACCGCCCGTATTTTCCACAAATGACTTCAGCAGAAGCACGGTTGGTCCCAGACACAGGACCAGCGCCAGCAGCAGCACTGCCAGGCCCAGGTTGAGCTCAGACAGTATACGTATTCCCTTGTCCAGGCCGGACACCACCGAAATCGTCGCTAAACCAGTGATGACAACGATTAGAATCACCTGCACCGTTTCATTAATAGGCACCCCGAAAAGATGATTCAAACCAGCATTCACCTGCAAAACACCGTACCCCAGCGATGTCGCAACGCCAAAGACGGTGCCAATAACGGCGAAAATATCAACCGCATGGCCTACAGGTCCGTATATGCGCTCGCCAATAATGGGATAAAGTGCGGAACGCAGCGTTAAAGGCAGACCGTGACGGTAACTGAAAAAGGCCAGGATCAGTGCCACAATGGCATAGATTGCCCATGCGTGCAGGCCCCAGTGGAAGAACGTCAGGCGCATTGCTTCCTTCGCTGCCGCAACGGTCTCTGGAGTGCCGACAGGAGGTGAAAGATAATGCATCACAGGTTCAGCAACGCCAAAGAACATCAGGCCGATCCCCATCCCTGCCGAGAAAAGCATCGCAAACCAGGAGTGATAGCTAAAATCAGGCTGCGCATGGTCCGGACCCAGTTTGATATCACCGTAGCGTGAGAGTCCCAGGAACGAGACACTCAGTAGAATCAGGGCCACTGCAAGGATGTAGAACCAGCTGGCATTCGTGAAGATTTGTTGCTGAAGTAGTTTAAAATTTTTGTCGGCGACATCCGGGAATACAGCGGCAAAGGCGACAAGAAGGAAAATTAACAAAGCAGATGTAAAGAATACCGCTTTGTTAATCTGGCTTTTAGACTTCTTTTGGATTGTATCATTTTCACTCATAATCATTTATTCCATTAATTAAAATCCGCACTGTATAGAGGGTACTACATCTCAAAGATTAGCAAACTTCAACTTACGATGCGGCGTCAATCGGAATGCAGAGTGCAAGAGTGGCCATACAGATATCCTGTTGATAGTCTGCCAGCCGTCTTCTGGAGCATTTGATTTGCATAAATTGCATCAGATCTGGGGATTCACTTTGATTAGAGCAATATTGAGAATGACTTACTAACGTCTGATGTTGCGTAAAGCGGGCTTTAAGGGGTCAGTTTGGAGATCGGAAATTTTTGTACGTTAAGCACATTATTTAACCAATTCGGATACGTAAGTGATTGATTTATCGTCAGTGGCTATCGCTTTTAGGTTGTCGCTCTTGCTGTATCGCATTTAGGTTATCCGATTAAGACAAAATCCCCTGAAAACGCTGTATAGCGCGGGAGTACACCCTATTGCTACAGGTAAGCCTGTTCAAAAAACAGGCTTACCGTACAATAATTCTCTATATCCAAACTGACCCCTTGGTATGGTGATTTCCTCACAACGACCATCAGAGTTATCACCTACGGTTTTGTCTCAATGTAATACTTTTCTTTTGCATCGAATTAGTAACGACAAAGATCAGGAGCAAGTTCATAAAATGGTACCTGATAATTTGCGAGGATTACTCCGTGAACTACCTTCATTACCATCCCAACATGCAATACTGATGGGCTGGGCATCTGAACTTCCTGTCCTAGTTAAAATGAAAAATTTGACGAAAGAGCAGCAACCTCATTCTGATGACCCTGACTTCTGGGATGTTTGGACAAGAAAGTATGCGGATGGGAAGTTGGTCGAGAGGGCACTGTTGCAAAGTTAGCGATGAGGCAGCCTTTTGTCTTATTCAAAGGCCTTACATTTCAAAAACTCTGCTTACCAGGCGCATTTCGCCCAGGGGATCACCATAATAAAATGCTGAGGCCTGGCCTTTGCGTAGTGCACGCATCACCTCAATACCTTTGATGGTGGCGTAAGCCGTCTTCATGGATTTAAATCCCAGCGTGGCGCCGATTATCCGTTTCAGTTTGCCATGATCGCATTCAATCACGTTGTTCCGGTACTTAATCTGTCGGTGTTCAACGTCAGACGGGCACCGGCCTTCGCGTTTGAGCAGAGCAAGCGCGCGACCATAGGCGGGCGCTTTATCCGTGTTGATGAATCGCGGGATCTGCCACTTCTTCACGTTGTTGAGGATTTTACCCAGAAACCGGTATGCAGCTTTGCTGTTACGACGGGAGGAGAGATAAAAATCGACAGTGCGGCCCCGGCTGTCGACGGCCCGGTACAGATACGCCCAGCGGCCATTGACCTTCACGTAGGTTTCATCCATGTGCCACGGGCAAAGATCGGAAGGGTTACGCCAGTACCAGCGCAGCCGTTTTTCCATTTCAGGCGCATAACGCTGAACCCAGCGGTAAATCGTGGAGTGATCGACATTCACTCCGCGTTCAGCCAGCATCTCCTGCAGCTCACGGTAACTGATGCCGTATTTGCAGTACCAGCGTACGGCCCACAGAATGATGTCACGCTGAAAATGCCGGCCTTTGAATGGGTTCATGTGCAGCTCCATCAGCAAAAGGGGATGATAAGTTTATCACCACCGACTATTTGCAACAGTGCCTATCACACCACCAACTATTATTCCCTCGAAGGGTCGCGCTTTACGCTGGAGATTATCAAAACCGCGGCAACCACCGGCAGCGGCACCCTGGCGGCGGGTAAGTACACCTCCTACGACTGGGAGAGCGGCGGTAACCCGATCCTCGAAACCTATCTGAGCGCCAACGCCATCACCGTGGTCTCGCCCTCCTGTTCAGTGCTGAGCGGGAAAAATATGAATGTCGATGTGGGTTCCATCCGGCGCACCGACCTGAAAGGGGTCGGCACCACCGCCGGCGGGAAGGATTTTAATATCGACCTGCAGTGCAGCGGCGGCCTGAGTGAAACGGGATATGCCAACATTAGCACCTCGTTCTCCGGTACCCTGGCCACCAGCACTACCGCTACCATGGGCGCCTTGCTGAATGAAAAAGCCGGCAGCGGGATGGCGGAAGGCATTGGCATCCAGGTGCTGAAGGATGGCTCCCCGCTGCAGTTTAATAAGAAATACACCGTCGGCCGCTTGAATAATCAGGAGACCCGCTACATCACCATACCGCTGCACGCGCGTTTTTATCAGTATGGCCCGACGACCAGCACCGGCGAGGTGGAGTCGCATATGATCTTTAACCTGACGTACGATTAATACGGGAGGGGGAATGAAGGGATTGCCGAAAAACACTATCGCGTGGCTGCTATTTTGCGGCAGCCTCGCCGCCCCCTCGGCGTGGGGTTTTGAGACCAATTACGATCGCGGACGGGTCGATTTTGCCGGGCGGGTGACGGATATTTCCTGTAGCATCGCGCTAAACGGCGGCCAGCATGCCGGCAGCGGTAATGTCTGGCTGGCGCCGGTCAGCCTGGCGGAAGTCCACGATCGCGGTGCCGGGGCGTTTATGAAACCGCAGCCGTTTACCCTGGCACTGTCAAACTGCCAGCTGCGCCATGATGGTGGGGCAGCCTCGCAGGATGAGGTGCGTCGGGTCAGCGTGCGCTGGGTCGATGGTTTTTTACTGACGGCGGTCGGTAACGAAAACGCCGGGTATCTGGCCAATACCTTGCCGGATGGAGCGCAGAATATTTATCTGGCGCTATCGACTAACGATAATAATACGCTGGATAAGAGTAATAAAATTGTCCCGGCGGACCCGCAGCAAAATCAGGTGCGTTTGCAGGAAAGCGCGGTCAGCGGCGGCCTGTTCACCTATTACGTTGGCTATGTTTCGCCAACGCCGAAAAGCGCCACCAGCGGGCCGATTACCAGCTGGGCAACGTGGGAATTAGTTTATAATTAAGTGACGTTAAAAAGCCGGGAATTCCCGGCTTTTTTTACATGGCAATATCATCGGCGACCAGGGTGATGGTGCCAACTTACTGATTTAGTGTATGATGGTGTTTTTGAGGTGCTCCCGTGGCTTCCATCTCCATCAGTTGTCCCTCCTGCTCAGCTACTGAAGGCGTGGTGCGTAACGGTAAAAGTACTGCCGGACATCAGCGCTATCTCTGCTCTCACTGCCGTAAAACATGGCAACTGCAGTTCACTTACACCGCTTCTCAACCCGGTACACACCAGAAAATCATTGATATGGCCATGAATGGTGTTGGATGCCGGGCAACCGCCCGCATTATGGGCGTTGGCCTCAACACGATTTTACGTCACTTAAAAAACTCAGGCCGCAGTCGGTAACCTCGCGCATACAGCCGGGCAGTGACGTCATCGTCTGCGCGGAAATGGACGAACAGTGGGGCTATGTCGGGGCTAAATCGCGCCAGCGCTGGCTGTTTTACGCGTATGACAGGCTCCGGAAGACGGTTGTTGCGCACGTATTCGGTGAACGCACTATGGCGACGCTGGGGCGTCTTATGAGCCTGCTGTCACCCTTTGACGTGGTGATATGGATGACGGATGGCTGGCCGCTGTATGAATCCCGCCTGAAGGGAAAGCTGCACGTAATCAGCAAGCGATATACGCAGCGAATTGAGCGGCATAACCTGAATCTGAGGCAGCACCTGGCACGGCTGGGACGGAAGTCGCTGTCGTTCTCAAAATCGGTGGAGCTGCATGACAAAGTCATCGGGCATTATCTGAATATAAAACGCTATCAATAAGTTGGAGTCATTACCCAAAATACTACTGATCCATGTGCTATTACAGCAAACAAATTTTTAGAAGGAGAATCAAGAGAACAGGATGTCATTAATGAAATAATGCTTTGTCTTTATACAGTTGGAATTGTAGGTTTCAAGATTAGTAGCCTGACACCTTACAAATGGGCATTCAGAGACAGTACACCAACAACAAAAAATGAAATCAAACGTGCCAGTCTGATGAAAATTCATAAGATGCTCCATTCAGCTCTAGATATAAGAATAATTACTGGAAATCGCTATGAACGCGATGATGAGGAAGATATTGAGTGTTCTTAATTATATTATCTTTTGGTTTATAACATTTTTTGCCAGAAACAAGGATTATTCCCACACACACTAAGAAACTTTACTTTGAAGATGGACGGATGACAGCAGGAGCCGTCCTCTTTTCTGTTACTTACATTCTGACATTCCTCCATTTATCCCAAATATTCAGTACTTGACGCACCTTTGAGTATCATTCAAACTGATTGTAAGATTTAAACTTACAATCGTGAGGCTTGTATATCGCCAGAACAATAACAGTGGATCTCGGACACGAACTCCGTGACTTCATAGAATCTCTCATTGAATCAGGTGATTATCGTACGCAGAGTGAGGTGATCCGCGAGTCACTTCGTCTCCTTCGCGAGAAACAGGCAGAATCACGTCTCCAGACCCTGCGGAATTTACTGGCAGAAGGCCTGAGCAGCGGCGAGCCTGTGGTGTGGGAAAAGGACGCGTTCCTGAAAAAAGTTAAAGCAGGCACAAAGCCTGCCGGTGAAAAACGTTAAACTCACACCTAAAGCCAGTCAGGATCTTGAGGATATCTGGTATTACGGCTACCACCATTTTCGGTGAGGAGAGGGCCGACAGATATATTAATCAGCTCTCCGCTTTTTTTTTGTTTTGGAGTGCTCATAATATCGGTACTCCCCGTCCTGAACTGGGGGAATACATATTGGCACTACCCGTTGAATGACATATGCTTTATTTTCTGCAGACTGATACTGAAATTATTATTATCCGTATATTAAGTCAGCATCAGGATGCCGGCCGTCATCTCAACTGGGCAGTAGTCGGCAACCACATTGCGCTGCGTGAAAACTGACAGGGTTACAGGGGTGTACCAGGTCAGAATTCACGTAGCGCATCCTCCCCTTCCCTGCTCCCTTCCTTTTTTTGTTCGATCCTGTTTGTCCTGGCATTACCCCAATTCTCCCAAAAACCGTAAAACAGCCATCAACCCGCGTCATTACTGGCTTCATGGAGGATCTGAGCAGAAAAACGATCCTTTACGCATTTGGTTTTACCCGCAATAATGCGGGATAAGACAACAAAAGGATCCGCGCGCTGCGATTTATTGTCATGGCAGGATCGGCCCGTCAGGTGCAAAATACCTGTATCCATAAACAGTGCGTGCGCTACGTGAAAAATAACTCATGAACAGCATCATTCCCTTGCAGAATTCACCAGAACGCGTCTCTCTGCTGCCGATCGCCCCGGGCGTTGATTTTGCGACCGCGGTGGCACTCCGGCGGATGGCCACCTCAACAGGTGCCACGCCGGCTTACCTCCTGGCGCCGGAAGTGAGCGCCCTCCTCTGGTATATGCCTGACCAGCGTCACCACATGTTGTTCGCCACCATGTGGAATACCGGGATCCGTATCGGTGAAGCCCGGACGCTCACCCCGGAATCGTTCGACCTGGATGGTCTGCGCCCTTTTGTTCGGGTGCTGTCGGAAAAAGTGCGGGCACGTCGTGGCCGGCCGCCAAAAGATGAAGTGCGTCTGGTACCGCTGACGGATGCCAGTTTTGTGCGTCAGATGGAAAGCTGGATGGTCACCACCCGCCCCCGCCGGCGTGAGCCGTTATGGCCGGTCACGGATGAGACAATGCGCAACTGGCTGAAACAGGCGGTGAAGCGGGCTGAAGCTGACGGCGTGCATTTTTCGATTCCGGTAACGCCGCATACTTTCCGGCACAGCTATATCATGCACATGCTTTATCACCGGCAGCCCAGGAAGGTCATCCAGGCACTGGCCGGGCATAAGGATCCGCGCTCGATGGAAGTCTATACCCGGGTATTTGCGCTGGACATGGCTGCCACCCTGGCCGTTCCCTTTACCGGTGATGGGCGAGATGCCGCGGAGATCCTTCGCTCCCTGCCCCCGGCCGGCTGAGATTGACGGCCCTGGCATGACGTCCTGTATTCCGCTAATACGGAATACAGGAGCAGAGAGCATTCAGCCCCCTCCCTGCTCTAGCACACCAGGCCATCATGCTGATGACTGAACCGCCATGGTCTTACCCGGTGACCTGCAATCCTGCAGGCATCAACATACCGCAGTCAAGACAGGGCACAATGCAGGCATACTGGCCGTGCATCCCACTGTGCGTTTTTCCTGGAAGCTCAGCAAATCATCCCGTTAACCGCGAAAGTCATTCACCATCTGTGGCCAACACCTTTCTGCCATCCGGCTCCCGTTTCCTAATCGCATTTAGCAGTGTGAAGCTGGCGCCGGGTTATACAGACAGCTGCAGTCTCATCCTTCCGGGCTAAACCTGCAGTACACAGGGGAACGGATACCGTCAGGTAACATGACCGTCTCAGCACCCGATTGAGATTTTCATAAGGGGTATAGAGCTTTACTGAAAAATTGACTGTGGCATGTTATCACCCATGGAATGGTTAACAGACCAGGGATTACCCCCATTTAACCCGTATGCCGTAGTCAATATCTGCGTATCACGACCCCAAATCACATATTACAGTCAATATTGTTCGATCCGGGCAGAGATGATAGAGAATAAACATTGACTGCGGTATGCGTGATGCATATCACAGTCAATGGAATGTCCTTAGCGGCATACGGCAGTCATGATATGCATATCGCAGTCAATTTTCTGGCTTCATCGCTGAGAGGGCTTCAGCCAGTTTAAGAGGATCGATGCCAGCAGCCTTCAGCGCCTTAATGACTTCGTCATAATTTTGCTCTGGCGCCTTCTCTTCTTCCTCTTTGCGCGGAACCTTCACAGGACCACTGATGAGTTTGGGGTTGCGATAATGCACGCTGAAATAGGTGGCTCGGCCACGTTTAAACTCGGTGTAATCCAGATAACCAATATCCCGCAGCTGCTCCATCGCCTTACGCACCGTGTGGTTCTGCGTATAGACATTTGAGGTGAGATTTAGCCGGTCACGCATCCGTTTCATGGAAATAGGTGCAGGATTCTGGGGAAGACTTTCGATGTAGGTATAAAGCGCCTGGGCTGATTCCTTGCGCTGCAGGGCGTCAATGGCTTTCAGCCGCAGCAGTACCCTTCTGTCCATGTGGTAAAGCTCAAACAGCTTAGGTTCAGCCTTTATCTCAACGATATCCTCGGTGATGTCATAATAGGCTGACTGCACCAGATGGGTGGTCCATCCTTTGGTCTCGCTCTGGAACTTCAGCGTAACCGAGGCAAGTTTAAACAGGGAATTACTGATGCGATCGCGCATTTTTTTGTTTGAACGACGGGAGTTAAATCCGCACATCTTAACGAATTCGACGAACGACAGTTCCAGGGTGTCACTTTTTACCCCATACTCCGACATGGAACGAATTATCCCCAGCCAGACTTTAAAATCCGTGTCCATATCAAGACGCGAACCGGTGATCTTAACGTCAGTGTACCCTTCGCTTTTGGCAATAGACAGCTGTACAAGCTCCTCAGTCGCGTCTGTAACGTTTTTCCGGTTCGCCTTGCTCTTCCCTGTTGATTTCAGAGTTGGGACGAAGAGACCGAGTCTCATGAGCGCTACTGGCTGCACGGTACTGGTGCTGTTGACATCCAGCTTAACAACTTCGCCGGTTGTCTTATCAACTTCCTGAAGGTTCAGAAGTAAGCTGTTATTTTCGCTCGTCAT